>CACYBM010000021.1 GCA_902772645.1 uncultured Pseudomonadota bacterium
GGACAATGTTCCATTGCAGGAGTTTTACTTCTGTATACTACCTTTTTTCTTGGTTGTCGTGTCAATTGATTGACTGTAGGCATCCTTGTTCCTAGTTTAAAACACTATCTATTCAGATTAATTGTACTACTATACAAGGTGTAGTGTCAATTAGCCCATATGTAAACAAGTTACATGAGTTAATTACAACTATTTGTGCATTATGCAATAATCTAAACAACTTGCAAATTGGAGAATGGTAAAGAATATGGACTAACTGAAGGATCAGAAAAATGCAAAAAAAGATGGAGAATATAATAATAAGATTGTTCTGCGATAGCAGTAAAAAATTGCTAGAAAGATATTAAAGATTGAATTATCTGTTGAATAAGTAGTTGATTGACAATAGAATAAGTAAAGAGAATCATATAATTATAATATAATTAATATACCAGCATTGGCAGACAAGTTAGGAGTATTATAACTCTATTCTTGAAACATTGTATTAAATTTTTATGGGCTTATTTTCTTTTATGCACAGCTCAATATGTTTTGTACAATATAATTAAGAAGTATGAATATTCAATTCGTATCCGCTTTTACCAAAATTGTTATCAGTAAGATTTTGGTATTATTGTATTTATTAAGTTATTACTAGTTAAATGTTTTGTTTATAATAGTTTATATTGTGTTTTATATTTTACCATAAAATTAAAAAATGGTGAAAAAACAATTTTGGTAAATAATATCTTACATGATAATATAAAATTGTTGTACTTATATTACTTTGTTAAAGATTGGAACAGGGTGTAGTTTCGAATAATGTTGTATATATATTTAATTGGAAATAAATAATATTATGAGTAGTAATAAATTGGTAGTGAAATTAAAAAAAGATATACTTAGGAAATACATGCAATTCGAAAATGGATAAGAGTAATTGTGAATAATTATGACAAAAGAATAAATACATGGTACAATGAAATTATTAGAGTTATTACCAATAGCCTAGCTAACAATCATAATAAATTGCTTACAAATGATATTTATTTATAGAATAAAACGAGTATTTAATGAGTATTGAGTGTTAATAATTAAAATTAATGAAGTAGGAATGAATGAACAATAATACAGTATTGGTAATAATAACAAGTGTACAAAACATGTATTTAATGATAATAAAGCATGGCAGTATTATTGATACTGAGGATAAGTAATATATATTCGCCATTTGAGAAATATTAAACAATAGTAATTAATAATTATGAGGGAAAAATGAGAAGCAGTAAATTATTGATAATAGTAACAGATATATAAAACTTATATTTGAATATAATTAATAACAAATGAATACAAATAAATACAATATAATACACTGTTAGTAGTATCATTGAAAAATAATGAGAGATACGAGGAACACATTTAATAGCAATTTATAGAAAAAATGTAATTGAATATACAGTTGATAATAGTAACAATGATGTATAACATGTATTTAAAACATACTTGATAATAATGATTAATAATAAAAGAATATAAAAACAATAAATTTTTAATAGCAACTATAACATATATTTGCATAAAATTAATGATAATGAATTAAGAAAATGACAAATAATAAGTGGTTGATAGTAATGAGAAGTACATATGATATGTATTTGGGTAATGTTTAAAATTATAATATAGGATGAAAGTTGAAAAATAAAATATGATAAATTAATAGGTATGTTATTAGAAGTAATGGTAAGTACCTTACAAAACTAATATAAATATGTATTTGAAAAATATATGCATTTAAAAAATGTTTTAATAATTAATAATTATGGAGTAAAAACATATGAATAATAATAAATTATTAGTAATGCCACTTGGTGGTCTTGAACAAATTGGAGCAAATTGCACACTAATAGGATACAAAGATAATTGGATAATGGTAGATCTTGGTATTTCCTTTTGTGATAAGTTGGGGATAGAAGTAATAACACCTGATATATCATTCCCTATAAGTTTAAAGAACAATCTAAAGGGTATATTTATAACACATGCACATGAGGATCACATAGGAGCTATACATTACTTCTGGTCTAAAATAAAGTGTCCAATATATTTAACTGAATTCTCAAAAGAAGTATTAAAACAGAAGTTAAAAGATAGAAGATTACAATATAATAGTAATAGAATTATTCTAACTTCACCTCGTCAACCAATATTGGTTGATCAATTTACTGTAGAATTTGTGTCTTTATCACATTCAATTGTTGGAGCTTGCGGATTATACATAAAAACCCCTGGAGGATCTGTGTTTCATACTGGAGATTGGAAAATAGATGATACACCACTGATCGGAGATAAGGTAGACATTGAAAGATTACAAGAAATTGGGAATGAAGGAGTTGATTGTTTATTATGTGATTCAACTAATGTATTAGTGCAGGAAGATATAGGATCTGAAAATGATGTAAAAAATACTATAGATAGATTAATATCCAAGTATAAAGACAAAAGAATAACAATTACTTGTTTTGCTTCAAATGTCGCTAGGATAGATGCAATCTTAGAATTAGCTAAAAAACATAATAGAAGAGTATTAGTCATTGGCAAATCAATAGTAAATATGTTGAGCGCAGTATCTGAGACTAGTTATTTATCCAAATCACTAAAAGCCAATATATCTTCGTTAATAAATGAACAACAAGCTGCTAGTATGAAGCCAGAACATGTATTAATGATATGTACTGGATCACAAGGTGAAAATAAATCAGCTCTATTTAGATTAGCCAAGGGAGAAAATAGAACTATAAAACTAAATAAAGATGATGTAGTATTATTTTCATCTAAAGTAATTCCAGGTAATGAATTATGTATAAGAAGTATGCAAAATCTATTAGCACAAAAGGAAGTGGAGATTGTAACTTTGGAAACTGAAGATTACATCCATGTTTCAGGACATCCTAATAGGAAGGCCCTAAAGAAGATGTATGAATGGCTAAATCCAAAGTCATTGATACCATTACATGGCGATCCGGTAATGTTACATGCTCATCAAAAGTACGCTGAGGAATGTGGAATAAAGAATACTATGGTAATAACATCTGGAGATTTAGTATCTATAGATAACGATAATGGACACTTAAGAAAAGTACATCATAACAGTGTTATATACAATGCAGTTGATGGTAGATACATAATTCCAATCAACCATAATTGTTTAAGAGAGAGATCAGTATTATCTCAACATGGATATATTGGGGTAAATTTTATTGTTAATACAAAAACTAATAAGTTAATTAATGATAGTATTAACATTAATATACATGGTATATACATAAGTAAAATAAATTTAGATAACATTAAGAACAACATAACAAAGGTAATACTAGGATTATTGATAAAAATTAAGGATGATAATAAGATAAAAGAAGAATGTAGAAAAGAGATGATACAAATTATAAACCAACACTGTGAGAAAAAACCTATCATAGATATAAACTTTTATAAGTTTTAATTGTTATGTATTATTTGAGGACTGATGAAAAATTTAACTATACTTGAAGCTAAGAAAGCTTTAAAAAACAAAGAGTTTAGTGCAGTGGAGCTCACTAGGCATTATTTGAACCGTATAGAGCACTGCAAGAGTATTAATGCTTTCATTACTACATGTGCTGATAATGCCATTGACAGTGCAAAGAAGGCCGACGAGTTGATTAGTAAGGGCCAAGATTTACCATTACTTGGAATTCCACTTGGTATAAAGGATTTATATTGTACTAAGGGAGTACGTACAACTGCTGGTTCAAAAATATTAGAAAACTTTATTCCAGAGTATGAATCAACTGTTACGCAAAACTTATTAAATAATGGCGCAATATTCCTTGGTAAAACTAATATGGATGAGTTTGCTATGGGATCATCAAATGCTACTAGTTATTTTGGACCATGTTTCTTACCATATTGTAAAAGTACTAATACTGAAATGAAACTAGTACCAGGAGGATCATCTGGGGGATCTGCAACTGCAGTCGCCACTGATCTATGTGTAGCTGCTACTGCATCTGATACAGGAGGCTCTATAAGGCAACCAGCTGCTTTCTCTGGGTTAGTTGGTATTAAACCAACATATGGATTATGTTCAAGATATGGAATGGTAGCTTTTGCTTCATCTCTAGATCAGGCAGGTCCAATTACTAAGAACGTTGCTGATGCTGCAATAATGCTTAATGCGATGGCAAGTTATGATGTAAATGATTCTACTTCTGAGAATGTAAAAATTCCAGATTATAAGTCAGTATTAGGTCAATCTATTAAAGGTATGAAGATAGGAATACCAAAGGAATACTTGGAAGGACTTAATAATGATGGACTGAATTTAATAGAAGAAGCTAAGAAGTGGCTTACAGATGCTGGGTGTAATATAGTTGATATATCACTAAAAACCACTCCATATGCTTTACCTGCATATTACATAATAGCTCCTGCTGAAGCATCTTCCAACTTAGCAAGATACGACGGTGTTAGATATACTTATAGATCAAAACAATTTAACAACATAGAAGATCTATATGTTAATTCTAGATCAGAAGGATTTGGAGAAGAAGTAAAAAGAAGAATATTAACTGGTACATACGTGTTATCAGCTGGCTTTTTCGATGCATATTATAATAAAGCATTGAAAATACAGAAGTTAATAAAATCAGATTTTCAACAGAATGCATTTAATTGTGTTGATATAATATTAACATTAACTACTCCATCTACAGCCTTCGGACTGGAAGAAGTAGGAAAAATGTCACCATTGGAGATGTATTTGAATGATGTATTTACAGTCACAGCAAATATAGCAGGATTACCTGCCATGTCAGTACCATGTGGCCTATCCGGTAAAGATAAGTTACCATTGGGTATTCAATTGATTGGTAATAGGTTTGATGAATCAAACATTTTCAAAGTGGCTTATGTAATAGAACAATCAGCTAACTTCGAGGAATTAAAGAAGAATATTGTATGGAGGAAAGAATATGAACAGTAATCTAATAAAAGGGTGGGAAGTTATTATAGGTCTTGAAGTACATGCTCAAATAGCTACGAAATCTAAACTGTTTAGTTCAAGTCCTACTGAATTTGGTGCAGATCCTAACAACCATGTAAGCTTTTACGATGCTGCTATGCCTGGCATGTTACCTGTTCTTAATACACATGCAGTAGATCAAGCGATAAAAACTGGCATAGCAGTTAATGGAAAAGTAAATAAAATATCAAGATTTGATAGGAAGAATTATTTTTATCCTGACTTGCCTTCTGGATATCAAATAACTCAAATGTTCTTTCCAATAATTACTGGCGGTTATATTGATATTATACTGCAGGATGGCCGTAATAAGAGATTAAATATTCATCATATACATATGGAACAGGATGCTGGTAAAAGTGTGCATGACATGTCTCCTAGTAATTCATTTATAGATCTTAATAGAGCTGGTATTCCATTAATGGAAATAGTATCAGAACCTGATATGAGATCGTCATATGAGGCTGTACAATATGTAAAATCGCTTAGGAATATACTGAGATATATTGGTGCATGTGATTGCAACATGGAAAAAGGTAATCTTAGAGTAGATGCAAATATATCAATTCACAAACCTAATACTCCATTTGGGAATAGAGCAGAAATAAAAAACCTTAATTCTACGAAATTCTTAGGTGATGCATTGGATTATGAAATACAGAGACAAATACTAGAAACAGAATCTGGGAGGAAAATACCTCAGGAAACAAGATTATATGATACACATACTGGTGAAACTAGAACAATGAGATCCAAAGAAAATGCAGATGATTATAGATACTTTCCAGATCCTGATTTAAAACCACTAATACTAGAACAATCAAGAATTGATAAAATAAAAAGTGAATTACCAGAATTACCAGATGCTAAAAAGAAAAGATTTATTAATGATTATAAATTGACTGAATTTGATGCTTCTATATTAGTAGAAGATAAAGTAGTAGCTGATTATTATGAAAGGGCAGTAAATGCGTCTAAAACACCAAATAAATCGGCTAAATTGATTGCGAACTGGATATTGGGTGAATTGTTTGCATTTTTAAATAAAGAAAATAAAAATATTAATGAATTACTATTTCCAATTGAATATATAGCATATTTGGTTGACTTAATACAAGATAAAACAATTTCAGGAAAGATAGCCAAGACTGTATTTGCTGAAATGATCGAAACTAATAATAATCCTAGAGACATAGTTAAAAAATTGGGACTAGAACAAATACAAGATGAAAATGTAATAAGACAAGCGATAGAAGAAGTATTAACAAATAACCCAAAACAATTAGAACAATACAAAGCTGGAAAAACTGCACTATTTGGATTCTTCGTAGGACAAACAATGAAAGCTTTACAAGGAAAAGGTAATCCTGAAATAATTAATAGTATATTAAGAGAAGAATTGAGTAAATGAATTTAAGTGAGAAGAGAATCGATTGGATAAAAGTAAAATGGAGGTTGAATATGCAACCTCTAATATTTTTAAGTGCAGAGAGTTAAAGAAGACTACAATATAATTCATAGTATTCGAAATATTCATTTTTTATAAATAATAACAACTTATTTTTAGTGTATAAAAACAATGTGTCATGATATTAATTATTAGCTATCGAACAGGAAAATAAAATTATAAATACTAAATTAATCATGATTATAATCTAAATGAGATTGATATTTATATACTTGTTAGTGATAATAATGTTTTATGCTATAATGAGAAGGCAGTTAAGGCTTCACATACACTAAAGAATCTATAAAACAAATATCCAATTGCATACTTGAAGAATTATTTGCATTTTTATCTAAGGAAAGCAACTATGCTGATGGATTACTTGTCCAAATTGAATGTTAATATGATGTAATGACGTTCTTAATACTGTAATAATTAAATCCTATTGTCCATGCTGCATACTAATTGCTCTATTTGGAATCATAGTTCTAATAGTCATTCCTCAACGTACTGTAACTTTCAATAAATTATGATACATATTTACATTGTACTACCATAGTTTCTAATACTAATATAATTCTATACTTAAGAATCAAGATATAAGAGTCGGAATGAGCTAGTACCAAGCACAAATATAGATTAAAAATAATAAAGCAAGTAAAATAGATATAGTACTACGAAATAGTCGATGATAATCGAAATATTATACACGAAATAACAAAAGTACAGATCTTTTTATTAAATCCAATAAAAACGAACGTTAACCATCAGTATTCCATTCAATAATGATAATAACTTCGATTGTATTGAGCACTTAACTATACATAGTAATAATATAATACATCTAAGTAATATATGTAATACAAAGAGATATAAATTTAGTAATTTGATAAAAAATAAACCATTAAAGTTATTTTTCAATACTAAAACTAAACAATCAAATGATTTGAAAGTAATTAATGTTAGTAATGAAGAATATGTGCCATAAAGTATATTGAACCAAATATACTAAATACTGATTATATAATTAGTGCTAAATTGGATTATAATAAAGGAGATAGCGGATATTATTATCCAAATTATGTAGATGGGTGTTAAGAAGTGGAAGTGACAGGCAATTTACATTTGATTAGTCAAAGATATGTTACTATAATATATCTTTAAAAATATAGGAATCTGAAAACCTATTAACTAACAATTAAATAATATCATTAATTAGCTATATTAAATGCAATTATTGCTGGAAAATTATTGATCTAAATAGATTTATAATATCTTATCTCTATTCCGTGCAAAGAGAGAGTTGGAAAATATTTTTCGTACAGGTTATTCTTCATATAGTAGGCACAGTTCTGGTGTACTTATTGATACTACACCTGGTTAGTACTTATTATATTTAATTCATGATATTTTCCATAACATGACATTATCCGCTGTTTTTGTTAACATAACAGTAGGAAGTTAAACTTATTTAATTTGATTTGTACTTTCACATATGTGTTTTGTATACATTAATATATAAATCATTATATTTCAGTATGTAAATACTATGACATTGATATATTAATATTATACAGACATTATATTTATTATGTATATGGTTATATTGTACAGATTAAAATTATTATACCAATATGTCCAATATTATTTATAATTTCAGAGCAGTAGAACATAAGTGGATTGAAAGTTTTAATAATTATTCTTTAAGTAATGAAGAAATAATAGCTAATCCAAGTAAAAAATACTATGTATTGGAAATGTTACCATATCCTTCAGGTAAGTTACACATGGGCCACATTAGGAATTACACAATAGGAGATGTTGTAGCTCGTATTAAGAGAATGCAAGGATATAATGTAATACATCCAATGGGATGGGATGCTTTTGGCATGCCTGCTGAGAATGCTGCTATACAGTCAGGAATACATCCTGAAACTAGTACTAATAAAAATATAGAAGATATGAAGAAGCAGTTGCAAAGGCTGGGCTATATGTATGATTGGAAAAGAGAAGTAAGTACATGCAGTAAAGAGTATTACTTTGAAGAGCAGAAGTTATTCTTAGAATTCTATAAGAAAGGACTAGTATACAGAAAGCAATCATACGTAAATTGGGATCCAGTTGATAATACAGTATTGGCTAATGAACAGGTAATAAATGGACGAGGATGGAGATCAGGAGCCATAGTAGAGCGGAAATTACTTAACCAATGGTCAATGAACATAACTAGTTATGCAGAAAGATTATTAGAAGGATTAAATGATCTGCGCGGTAATTGGCCTGATAATGTAATAAAAATGCAGGAGAATTGGATAGGCAAATCCGAAGGTGCATTAATTAACTTTGAAATAGTAGAAAACAATATATTAAAAAATATACACAGTATACAAGTGTATTCCACAAGACCTGATACAATATTTGGTATGTCATTTCTTGCAATATCCATCGACCATGAAATATCTAAACAATTGAGTAACAATAATAATAAAGTGCAAAAATTTATAGAGCAATGTAAAAAGTCCGGCACTACAGAAGCTGTTTTAGAAAAATCTGAGAAGCTAGGATACTTTACTGGTCTGTACATAAAACATCCGATAATAACAGAGAAGAAAATACCAATATACATAGCTAATTTTGTATTAATAGATTATGGAACAGGTGCTGTATTCGGATGTCCAGCACACGATGAAAGAGACTATGAATTTGCTACAAAGTATAATCTACCAATTACAAGTGTAATACAATCTGATAATAATACATTACCATACACTGGAGATGGAATACTTGTTAATTCTGATTTTTTAAATGGTAAGACAATACAAGAAGCAAAATCATGTATCATAAGTAAATTAGAAGAACTAGGTATAGGAAAGAAACAAACGACATGTAGATTAAGAGATTGGTTAATATCAAGACAAAGGTATTGGGGATGTCCTATTCCTATAGTTCATTGTAAACAGTGTGGAGAAGTACCTGCAAACTTGCCAGTAGAATTACCTAGTGATATTGATTTCAAAGATCTAATTGGTAATCCATTGGATAAGCATCCTACTTGGAAATATACTAAGTGTCCAAAGTGCAGATGTGATGCATTAAGAGATACAGATACGTTAGATACTTTTTTTGAATCATCTTGGTATTTTTTGAGATATTTAGATAATCAATGTAAAGATCCAATTAATAAAGAAGTAACAAACATATCTTTACCAGTAGACACATATATAGGTGGAGTAGAACACGCAGTATTGCATTTATTATACTCTAGATTCTTTATGCTTGTATTACACGATTTGGGATATAGTAAACACTCAATGCCATTCAAGAAATTATTAACTCAAGGTATGGTGTGTCATAAGTTATATAAGAATAGTGATAATCAATATGTATTTCCAGATGATGTGGAAAAATTGGAAGATGGTACATTAGTAGATAATAATGGTAAAACCGTTACTGAATATCCATCTGAAAAGATGAGTAAATCAAAGAAAAACATAGTGAAACCTCAAGAGATAATGGACGAATATGGAGTTGATGCTTTAAGATTGTTTATATTATCTGATACTCCTCCTGAAAAGGATCTGGATTGGAATACTGCTGCACTGGAAGGATCATGGAGATTTTTGAATAGAATATGGAAAGTGTTTAATCAAGTATTAGAACACATAAAGGATGAGAAGAATAAGCATAGTAATAATACATTATACAAAACTACTAATGTATATTTACAAAAAATAGAAGAGAATTATAATAGTATATCTTTGAATAAAGCAATAGCCTTATCACGAGAATTATTTAATCACATAGAAGATAATATTAATACCGCAAGTAAATCATCATTAAAATTTGCATTTGAAACATTTATAAAAGTATTTTATCCAATAACTCCATTTATATGTGCAGAGATATGGGAAATCCTTGGAAACAAAAAGTGTATTGGTGATGAGAAATGGCCAAAATTTGATAAAGATTTAATAAGAGATGAAAATGTGACTATTGCTATACAAGTAAATGGTAAACTACGTAAAACAATGGAATTACCAAAAGATGCTAGTAAAGAAGTAGCAGAAAAAAAAGCAATTGAATTGCTGAATGTATTAAATAAGGATAAAATACAAAAAATAATAGTAATACAAAATAAAGTAGTAAATATCGTTATGTAGTTTTTAAAGATACAGTATGTGAAAATATATATTGTTTCTCTATACTGTATTTTTATAGTGTTTAATATATAATTATTATTTAATAAGCTGTTTTTCGCCTATATTTTCTATTGTGATTATTTTTGTAATGTATTATCTTCCATATCATATATATTATGATTGTATATTCTCCCCATTATGTATTATACTTATTTTTTGTATATTGTATTTTTATTTTATTTATTATTTTTTACATCCCAATTCACAGAAATTATCTGCCTCAGTAGAACTACGTTTAATAACTCGCCATCGACAACTCTTTTTTCCGATAAATTCATTACTTATTTGTAGGATATTCTATGTCAAATTATCTACATTTTCGGTTCCAACACAGATAGGTGCAGTAACTCCTTATTTCTTATTATCAAATTTCGTTTACTAAAATATCATCTTAAAAAAATTACATTATTTATATGATCCTAATGGATTGTTACACAATACTACGTATTAACTTCGCTACCTTCGGTATGTAGAAAGTATTGATTCATCTTCATATACCATAATTCTCTACATTCATATTTATCCTTACTACTTCTATTATATAATTTTAATATTTTATATTAAATATAAATACTCAAAAGATGTCTGTAGTATTTCTTATGATAATTACCCATCTTATTTTTATTACTCTATTTATTATTATTACACTTTCAAGCTCAAGAAAATCATCTCATAACAAGTTATTTTGTTGATTCTGTAAGAGTAATCAATTGTTTTAATATATATTACTATCCCAAATGTATATAATATCACCAAATCTAATTATTCTATTCATTTAATGCATTGTAAAGTAGATTTACTAAATACAATACAGAACATATATCACATATGTACTGCAGATTTGAATTCAGGTTTGTATTGTAGTATCCTATTTTTATATGGCATAGATATTGTTGAATAATTGTTATGATTTGTTATTTATTGTCTCCAAGAGGCTATTGTGTAGGAGTAAAAAGAGCTGTTGATATGGTAAATCAAATAATAAAGCTATATGGCTCAGTATATATGATTGAAGATATAATTCACAACAAATTATTTGTAAATAACCTATTAAAAAGTGGAGTAAAGAAAGTTAATTCTATAGATGAGGTTCCAGATGGAGCTGCTGTCATGTTTTCAGCACATGGAGTATCTCCTGATTTAACAAGCAAAGCTGAAGAAAGAGACATTACAGTAATAGATTCGACATGCCCAATAGTGAAAGAACTTCAAACAAAAGTGCAGGAAAAATCAGAGGAAGGCTATTCCATTATAATAATAGGAAATAGGGCACATCAAGAAGTAGTAGCATTACTTGGTTACGTAAAAAATGATAATGTTTATGTAGTCAATAGTGAGATGGATATAGATTTATTACCTAACTTAGTCAACAAGAAGGTAATGTATTTTACACAAACATCAATGTATCCAGGAGATATAAAACCGATAATAAGTGCTTTAAAAGCGAAAATTCCAAATATAGAAGCTAGTAATGATTTCATTCAAGAGCCATTTACGATTGCTCATAACATTTGCCAAGAAACATTAGACAGACAAGAATCAATAAGACTAGTTGCTGATAAGATTGATTTATTATTAGTAATAGGATCAGAAGAATCTTCAAATGCCTTGTCATTAGTAAGTGCAGGTAAAGATAATGGTATTCAAAAAGTAGTCCGAATAGATTCTAAAGAAGAACTAACTGATGATATATTCGATGGTGTTAATAATATGGCTATTGCTTCGGCAGCATCCGTAGATATTGAAATATTCAATGCTATAGTAGAATGTATAAAAAGTAAAAATATATTTATAGTAGAGGAATTTAATAAAGAGTGTAATAATAAATGTTCTGATAAATCACAGAGAGTACGAGATACTGAAAATAATATAAATATAATTAACGAAACTACTCCTCTTACTACTCAGTCACCTAGCACTTCACTATAAAAAATAACAATGGAAAATTTAACGCCAATGATGGCGCAATATAAAAGGCTAAAAGATAGTAATCCAGAGTGTTTATTGTTTTATAGACTGGGTGATTTCTATGAGTTATTTTATGAAGATGCTATTGTAGCATCTAAAATATTAGGACTTGTATTAACTCATAGGCAGGATGCTCCAATGTGTGGTATTCCATATCATGCCTATGAAACATATTTATCAAAGCTTGTTAATAGTGGATATAGAATAGCTATATGTGAACAGACCGAAACACCAGAAGAAGCAAGAAAAAGAGGTAATAAAGGGCCAGTAGAAAGAAATATAATCAGAATAGTCACAAGAGGAACATTAGTAGAAGAATCATTATTGTCAAGTAAATCAAATAATTATTTATTATCAATAATAAATGAAAATGATTGTATTGGATTTGCATATGCTGATGTTTCAAGTGGAATGTTCTTTGTAGAAACATCAAAAATACAAGATATAAATTCTATTATTACTAAAATAAATCCATCAGAAATTATTTGTCTTGATTCATTGTGTAATGATATAGAAGTATTAAATAAATTGGAACAATATAAATCTATACTGCATATATTACCTAATGTAAAATTCAATAATACCTCTGCTATTGAAAGATTAACTAAATTTTATAATATTAAGTTTATAGAATCATTTGGTAATTTCCCACAATGTGTAATTAAAGCAGCTTCTGTAATTGTAGATTATATATCCAATATGTATTCGTCAGTAAAACTGAGTTTACTACCACCTAAAATTGTTAATACATCGGAACACATGAATTTGGATAGTTTTACACAGAAGAGTTTGGAACTAATTACTACACAAACTGGTAATAGACAAGGCAGTTTATTGTCATGTTTAGATTGCACAAAAACATCCCAAGGAGCCAGAATGTTAAGTAGGTGGATTACATCACCTTTAACAAATCTAGAGAAAATAACTAAAAGGCTTAATTTTGTTGAATTCTTTGTTAATAATAAAAATATACTAGAATCTGTTAGAGACTTGTTATATACAACACCAGATATAGAAAGAGCAACATCACGAATCCTTATGGATAAGTGTAGCCCTAAGGATATGAAAAGTATTTTGGTAGCATTAGTTAATTTTAATCAAATAAATGATATATTACTAAATAATGAACAATTAAAAACATTGTATATTGATGACAAATCAATAGCTCAAATAATTGAGAAATTAAATACTGCTATAGTTGAGGATCCACCAACTTTTGCTAGGGATGGAAACTTCATAAAAACTGGATATGATAAACAATTGGATGAGTATAAGAAATTGTTAGGTAATGCTGAGTATTATATTCGTCAAATGCAAATGGAATATGCTAATGATACTGGTATACAATCATTAAAAATAAAGAATAATGATGTATTAGGATATTTTATTGAAATATCTTCAATTTATGTCAAAAAAGTTCCATATAATTTTATACATAGGCAGACATTAAGTAACTGCGTGAGATATACTACCCGAGACTTGATTGAGATAGCAAACAAAATATACTCAGCCAAGACTAATACTAAACAAAGAGAACTATTTTTATTTGATGAGTTAATACAATATATTACTAATTATCAGGTATTATTAAGAAATATTTCACATATAATATCTTTTGTAGACGTAATAACATCCTTTGCTAATCAAGCAATAGTACATAATTATACTAAGCCAATATTTGTTAATGAAAAGACAATTAAAATAAGTAATGGTAGACATCCAGTTGTTGAACAATCATTAAAAAATAAAGGAGAAACGTTTGTATCAAATAGTTTCAATTGTGATAGATCAAGCATAATAACAATATTAACTGGTCCAAACATGGGTGGTAAAAGCACCTATTTACGACAAAACGCAATAATAATACTGATGGCTCAGATAGGATCATTTGTACCAGCAGATGAAGCTGTATTATCTGTAACAGATAGAATCTTTAGTAGGGTAGGAGCATCAGATGATATTGCTTCTGGTAAATCTACATTTATGGTTGAAATGCTTGAGACGGCTTCTATATTAAATCAAGCCACAGAAAAATCCTTTATTATATTAGATGAAATAGGTAGAGGGACATCTACATACGATGGATTATCAATAGCTTGGGCAGTAGCTGAAGAATTAGCTAGTAACATAAAAGCTAGAACATTATTTGCTACTCATTATCATGAATTAATAGATTTAAAGAATACAATAAGTAATATTAACTATTTGACTGTTGTAGTAAATACGGATGAAATAAATGATAGTATAGTTTTTGTCCATAAAATAACACAGGGGTTTGCTAACAAATCATTTGGAATAAATGTGGCACTAATGGCAGGCTTTCCAAAACATGTAATATCAAGAGCGAATGAAATAATGAATAAATTTAGAAGCAGATAATCACTAAGTGCAAGTAATATATAAATATATGTAAATGATAGTAATGTAGTTATATTTTAGTAGTTTGTTGTAATATTGTTTTTTATTAAATTGCCACTTATTATTTTGTTTTATTTATACTGTTTTGACCCATAAATTCTCATGGACTGAAGTTTTGTTGT
Source organism: uncultured Pseudomonadota bacterium (assembly GCA_902772645.1). Classification (GTDB taxonomy): domain Bacteria; phylum Pseudomonadota; class Alphaproteobacteria; order RUG11792; family RUG11792; genus RUG11792. Next base: position 15,199 of record CACYBM010000021.1, read on the forward strand.
TTGGAGATTGGAATTGTTGAATTGTACAACATAAGTAAGAAGCAGGATAGAAATACGAAGATTTTTAAAAATGTTATGTTTAAATTATTGAATATTTATAGTACAATATAACCTGTTAATGTTTTATAATGAAATTAGTAAAAATAAATATGAAGTTAAAAAATTTATAATAATAATTTATTCTAACTATTAATTGCTTAATATTTATATAACAATGTTACAACTTATTAGTAATAACCCAATTGTTATATTTCATTAATCAAAACTATGACTAGTTAAATTCTTTATTCCTAATTAAATATTATGTAATAAGATATAATAATTATTATACAACATAGTAATAGAAAGTATAAAACCAATTTCTATTACTCGTAATTTTATTTTTCTAGTATAAATTATATTACTTTTATTATACTAACAAATTAAAATGATTTTTTATCGTTTTGTTCTTATATATTTTATAATGTATAATGTAAGGATTTGTAATATATCCTGTATTGATTAACTGTTTTTTATTATTTATATAATCCTGATCATTGTTGTTTTTTTGTGCATTTTCCAGTTCATCCTCAAATTCGACAAATTCATTCTTACATTCATCTAAATACCGCTCTATGAAATACGTATTACTATCATATTCTTTGGATTTATCGCATATTTTTTTTAATAAATTTTTTCTCTCTTTTGGTAAACGATTCATTAAATCATTAATACTATTATTATAAATATTTTCCATTTCTTGCAGTTTTAATTGTATTGTATTTTCTGCATTATAGTGTATTACTGAATATTCTTCACTTTGTTGTTCTAATATTTCTTTCTTAATTCTTCTAATTCTTTATTGATTTCCATGGATATTTCGTTATCTAATTTATCAATTTCAATTTGTTTTTTTGTTTCTAATTCTGTTTTTTTTATTTTGAAGTGCTTTCTCTATTTCTTTTGATGTTTTTATATTATAATTTGTTCGATTTTTAATAGTATCTTTTGTCATATTATTAGCTATTGACTTTTGTGCCTTTGCAAGATTGTCATTAGATGATTTAAGTTCATCTTTCATAAGTTGGTACATATTACAATGTATCGCACCATTTGTATATATATCCAAAATTTCTGTATACTTCTTATCTGTTAATAATTTTAACATTTTTTTATTACTATCTGATTTCCCATCATAAGCCTGTTCGTCCCAATTCCAATAATAACCAATCATGTTTTTAACTGCATGTGTTCCTTTCTCTAACGCTCCTTGATTACTTTTTCTTTATTTTCTAATTCTGAGACAATCAATTTTCTACAAATATTTACTAAATCTAATTCTGTTATATTTTGATCGTAAAACTTACTCTTAATAAATATTATTTTTTTCTTCATAATATCGAAAGAACTTGATACAAAGTTTTCAACTAGTTGCTTATATTCTGATCCTAAATCATCAAAGTCATTTTGTTTTTTTTTGAGTTTGATAATGATTATATGGCTTTGTACTAAATAATACTTGTTCGTTACAAGTAAATGCACATAACAATCCTAACAATACTAATTTTTTCATATTTATTCCGTTTTCACATGAAGCCAACCACTATTATTTTTGCCATTATTAGTTTAAATATTAGTTAACACATATGAAATACAGACCAAATTTTGTTCAGTGAAAATATATTATGTCATAAATGCAACATTTTGTATTTATGAGTATTTAGTATATAAAAATTCAATCATTGTTAACTAAATATTAATAATTATTCATTAGTATAAATAATGAAGTGAATCATTTTGATAATGGAAAAAGATGAAAAATTTAAAAATTATAGTAATAAGTTTATTAGTTATAGCAGGTGGAATCTATAATAATGTACAATCAGATGAAACACATCAATATGGCAATTTTACGTTGACTAATGCGAATACACAAGATGTTAATAATGTTTTAAAAAAGAATTATGATAAAACGTTATCAGAAATTGAAGATATATCGCAATATTCATATGATGATCTGTATAAAGCTTATAAAAATTCAAATAGCCTAGTAGAAGCTGTATGTGATGTATGTGAGGGAACAGAATTTGATGAATTTAGGACTCAGGATCAATTTTTTGACGAAGTTGAAAGATCATATGGACACAGATTTGAAATAAGTGAAGTTAAAGATATTCTTGATAAAATAGGGAAACCAGAATATATGGAACTGCCATCTTATAATGATATAGAATTATAGTACAACAACACCGTTTGCTTTGTAGAACTGTGTATACTTTTATTAGTCAAGAAATATTGTATCGTTATCTATATTTACGGTACAATATTTATTTAGTATAATATTTTTTAGTATTGTTATTTGATCACCAAGAACGTGATATATACTTTTTTAATTTAAATAATACAATATATTATATTACAAACAACTAATTATATGCCATATAATATTTTGTATACTTTCCTAATTGATCAAATATTATTCCGTTTAAAAAGTTTAAATATACTACTATAATTCATATGTAGTATTATATTCTACTGTACCTATTCCAGTAATTATATTAGTATCATGTTTTTCCTATATCTATTTGTTATATTATATAAAATAATTATTGTTTTTATATAAAAGTATAATCCAATCTATCACAATCATTATAACTATTATTATTAATTATTATTTATTTACATAACATTATTACTTACAGTTAATTTACTGATTTGTCTTGTACAACATTTTTTAAGATCATGTTTTATTATAAATAAATATAGAATATATACTGATTTATTTCACATACTACATCATATGTTACTTCGAAAAATAAATTGATTATATTAGTATCATACTTGCAATCTTATTATATAATATCTTTGATAGTTCTTTAATTAGCAAATACGACCAAATGCTATTCTTAATGGTGTTAATGTTACCAAACATAATAAAAACACAAGTAAATGCAAGAATTCCAATAGCTACTCCCATAATAAAACTTGCACTTTAATTGATAAATATGGATATTTTATGGAAGATGTTACAATCAATCCAAATCTACAACTAGTATCTGGTATAGATGTTAACTTATTTGTAAAAAAATTTGACATATAGTATCGTGCTACTTATATTGTAGTATATTTTATTTCAAATAATTATTCTAAGATATTCTTCTCATATAATCCATTTCCTATTTATTTATATAACAACAGTTATAGTCCCATATGTTACGGGACTACCCATATACTAATTACTGACTTATGCATATTGTATTATTATTTACAGTCAGTGTATATGATTTATTCGGCAAAATCTCACCAGACACTATTCCTTTAGCTATGAAATCTAATATATACTTCTGAATACACCTCTTTAGTGGCCTAGCTCCGTATACAGGATTATATCCTACTTCACAAAGCCAAGTAATTATATTAGTATCATATTTTATTATTATTTGTTTCTCATATAATCTCTTGGATACCTCCTCAAGTTGAATTTTTACTATATCAAGAATATTTGATTTAGATAAGTTATTAAATACTATTATTTCATCTAATCTATTAATTAATTCTGGTCTCATTTCATTACTTAATTCTTTTATTACATATTCCTTTATTTTATTCCTATCGACATTTTGAGCATTAAAATATTCAGAACCTATATTGGAGGTAAGTATTATTATAGTATTTTTGAAATTAATTACTCTACCAAGACCATCAGTTAACCTACCATCATCTAGTAATTGTAAAAGTATATTAAATACATCTTTATGAGCCTTTTCTATTTCATCAAATAATATGACAGAATATGGTCTTCTTTTTATTGCTTCTGTTAATTCTCCTCCTTGCTCATATCCAACATAACCTGGGGGAGCTCCTATTAATCTAGCAACAGAATGTTTCTCCATGTATTCAGACATATCAAATCTTACCAGACTATTCTTATCATCAAACAAGAATTGTGCCAAGGATTTTGATAACTCAGTTTTACCTACTCCAGTAGGCCCTAGGAATAGGAAAGATCCAACTGGTTTATCTGGATCAGCTATACCTGATCTGGAACGTAATATACAGTTTGATATTGCTTCTATTGCTTCATCTTGGCCAACTACCGATTTTTTTAATATTGGTTCCATTGATAATAATCTTTGCCTATCACTCATAAGCATTTTGTCTACTGGAATGCCAGTCCATCTTGATACTATTAGAGCTATATCATCTTCTTTTACTTCATTTCTAGATGCTCTATCATCCAAATCCTGTCTTAATTCACTTAATCTATTTTCCAATACTGGAATTCTACCATACAATATTTCACCTACTCTGGTAAAATCACCTGCACGTTGCGCCCTCTCAGCTTCTATTCTTAATTTTTCTACTTGTTCTTTAATTTTTTTCATTTCTAGAAAGCGTTGCTTCTCATGTTGCCATTTACTATTTAATTCTTTAGATACTACTTCCAATTTACTTAATTCTGATTGTATTTGTTGTAATCTTTCTTTAGATTTATTGTCTGTTTCTTTTTTTAATACTTCTCCTTCTATACGTAACTGAAGTATTTTTCGATCTATTTCATCTATATCTTCAGGTTTTGAATCTATTATCATTTTTATCCTACTAGCAGCTTCATCTATTAGATCTATAGCCTTATCAGGCAGGAACCTATCACTTATATATCTATTGGAATAGTTAACAGCTGCTATTACTGCTGAATCACTTATGCGAATACCATGATGTAGTTCATATTTTTCTTTTAAACCTCTCAATATTGATATTGAATCTTGTATTGATGGTTCATTAACATATACCGGTTGAAATCTCCTAGCAAATGCTGCATCTTTTTCAATGTATTGTCTATACTCATCAAGCGTAGTAGAACCTATACATCTTAACTCACCTCTTGCTAACAATGGTTTCAACATATTAGAAGCATCCATCGCACCATCAGATTTACCTGCTCCTATTAGTGTATGTATTTCATCTATAAATAAAACTACATTGTTTGATTCTGTCACTTCTTTTAAAACTGCTTTTAATCTTTCTTCAAAGTCCCCTCTGAACTTAGCACCAGCTAATAATAATCCTAAATCTAAAGACATTATCTTCTTATTTTTAATAGAATCAGGAACATCATTATTAATAACTCTCTGAGCCAATCCTTCAACAATTGCAGTTTTACCAACTCCTGGCTCGCCTATTAATATTGGATTATTCTTAGTTCTTCTTGATAAAACTTGTATTACTCTTCGTATTTCTTCATCTCTTCCAATTACTGGATCAAGCTTGCCATCACTGGCTAATTTACTTAAATTAACAGCAAACTGATCTAATGCTTTTACTTCTTGATTATTAATGTTATTATTTTGCTGTACCATATTTATTTACTCCTAATTCGTTATCTTTCATGAATTATAACACATTTTATCCGGTTGTTTATACAACTTATCCTATTCCACATTATGTTTTTATATATAAAAATTATTAATTTTATATATTTTATAATTACTTTACATATTTTTACTAATGTACACACTGTAAATATGTGTATTATAATTAATATTACTATTATTCAAATACTGTATAAAATCAAATTAATACAATAAGTCATATTCCATATTTTACATTTTCTAACTACATTGTACCAATCACTCAGCACATAGCAAAGCATAAAAAAAGCCCATAAAAATTTTGCCTGCAATATTTAAAGATCAGGAGTAATTATGAAATATTTCTAATCATTTTCACATATATAAATTTAAATAGTATTGTTTTTACTTTCCCAGTATTTCATTGTTCTAATACATACTCTGGATCATATATAAGATTATTGTTATCTTGTATTTGAAGACGATTTATATATTGTTATAATCGAGAATATTCACATCTGAAGTTGTTTTAAAACAAGCATTAGAATATTGTTTTTCGTATCCGATCAATTAAACAATGCGAAAAATGATCCGGGCATAGATTACTTGACAAGGGAGAGCTTAGAACAACAAATAAAAAACTGTCATTTGGTATATAAGCAATGTCTGAAAATAGTATATCATTTAATAACGGACCGTTCCACAAATAAATGATATAAGTTAACAAATATATATCAGTAATTAAATACTGATATACAATATACTAATTTCTAGTTGTTTATCATATACCTTAATTATTTCGTGTTATATTGTTATCTTTACCATAAGATAAAATGTTTCTCCTTAAATACAGTATTTATTTCTTTACTTATTATACAAATGAATTAACATGTTTATAACCTTAATATAAAATATTTGTTTACCAGAATATATTGTTAAACATTACATCATTTATTACGCTACCTTTGGTATGTAGGAAGTATTGATTTAATCTCATGTGCAATAAATTTTCTACTTTCATGTTTATTATTACGACCTTCATCTACTATCAATATATTGTTTGGATAATTTATCATATTCTTCTTTATTATAATTCCTGCATAGTATATTCTTTGACATACTACTATCTATCTTTATTAAACTAATATCTTCCATACTAATACAATATTGGATATTAGTAATACATAGTACAGTAAGTAATAAGAAATTGTTAAAAATACTTACTTTGTTTTAAAAAACCACAATATCATTAACAATGTAACGTATCTCACATATTTTTCCTTATTTTGATTTTTTTTATTCTCCTAGTATCGGCATCTACTATTTCAAATTCCAATGACTGTTGTGGAAATGATATTAGTTCTCCCTTTACAGGTACTCTTCCTATCGTAGATGTTATCATTCCTCCTATGGTATCATTTAAATCATCAGGTGGTGTAATATTTAAATTACCATACTTTTCTATTTCGTAAAATGTTGATTTACCATCAGTTAGTATTGATCCATCATTACTGATAATTATTTTGTTTTTCTGCTGTTTTATTTCAGCAGCATCCTTTATATCACCAACTATTTCCTCCATTAAATCCATAAATGATACTAATCCAGAAACACAACCGTATTCATCAATTACTACTGCAATTTTGTTACCTGTTTGTTTCATTTGAAACAGTAAATCCAATGTTTTCATTGTAGGTGGAACAAATAATACTTCTTTCATATATAAATTCACATTAAAATGTTTACTGATATTATAGTTATCATTCCTTGCTTGTATTTGTTTAATATCTTCACTAATGTTATTAGTTTCACTTGTTCTATCATGTACATTTACAATATTAGTAATCTCTTGTTCAATATTTACATGCTGTAAATTTTTTATATTATTTGTATTGATATCATCTTTATTTGCATTTATTTCATTATTCACTTCATTTTTATTACTTATATCATGTGTATCTATGTCATTGCCAGTTGCATTTACATTACTAGTATTTTTTTTATTATTTATATTTTGTAAATCTGTATTATTGTTCACAGTTGTATCATTTTTGATTATTGTTATTGCACTATTAATATTCTGTCCATGATCTAGTGTAATATCAGTGTTACTTATATTCATTGTGTTATTATTGTCATTATTCAAATTGATTGTATTCAATTTATTGCTTATATTTGTCTCACATTTATTTATATTTGTTGTATTATCAATATCATCTTTATTTGTGTAGCTATTTAACCAACTAGCAATATCTTTTAAGTGCAAAGCTCCTACTATATTATCATTATTCCATTGATATACTAATAATTTAGTTAAATTATTTTCTACAAACTTATTTATTATCTCTTCAATACTAGCTGTTGTTGAAACTGAAACAATAGATACCTTGGGTATCATTATATCTTGAACTTGTATGTCTCTAAGATCTAATACATTGCCAATCATCTCCCTTTCATCATTTGCGATAGATTGCGATGGTTCATCTTCTTCTTCCTCTATTATTTCTTCTATTGCATTTCTCACATTCAATTCTTTTGATTTTTTTCTAAATATTCTATTTAAAAAACTTTTTAAACACGAGCATTTACTACTCATATATTTATATATTCTCCCAATTAATCTACAAAGTAAGGATTTTTAATACCGAAAATTTCAAGGATTTTTATTTCTAACAATTCCATTTCTATCCTTTCATCTTCTTCTATATGATCCATACATAGTAAATGTAATACACCATGTACAAAAAGATGAGTACATCTATCAAAAAATGGTTTATTAAATGCAGTTGACTCTTTCATTATCACATCATATGACATTGCTAAATCACCTATATTTACATCTTTTAATTGTGATAATGGTTCTCTATTCTCAGATGTAAACTGAGGAAACGATAATATATTTGTCGGTTTATCAATATTCCTAAAGTTTTTATTCAGTTGTCTTATAGTATTATTATCAGTTAACAAAAGATTCACTGAACAATTACTACATTCGTGCATGCTTATTATCGTATTGAATACATTGACTACTAACCGTTGCCATGTATTAAAATTATCTTGTTCCTTCCATATGTTATTATCTATTATAACATTAACTGGATTTATTCGCAAATTAGTTCGGTACACTGTTGTATTAGCTTAATAACCTACCGAATACACAATTTTCGTCTGCTGATTCAATCAAGACAGTTTTGAATTGATCAATTATATTCTCGTCACTGTTAATTATAACAGATTGCATGTAAATATTCTTCCCTATATATTGGTTTTCTTTTTTACCTTTTTTAGTAATCAAAATTTCCTGAGTTTTACCAACCAACTTGTTATTATAATACACTTGATCCTTTAACAAAGCATTAATTAATTTAGATAATCTTTCGTCTTTTATTTTTTCATCCACTTGATTAGGCATGTTGGCTGCTGGAGTATTAGGCCTCATACTATATTTAAAGTAAAAAGATAAAGTATACTTGGCTTTTTCGACTAATGTTAAAGTATCATTAAAATCTTCTTCAGTTTCACTTGGAAAGCCTACTATAAAATCTGAAGAGAATTGAATATCAGGACAAATATCTCGGAACATCTTTAACTTATCTAGATATTCTTTCGCAGTATGATTTCTGTTCATTAGTTTTAGTATTCTATCACTGCCAGATTGTACAGGTATATGAACAAATGGAACCAAAGAAGGTACTTCGTTGTGTACTTTCATTAAATCAATTGTAAAATCTTTAGGATGGGATGTTAGATATCTTAATCTCTTTATACCATCTATTGATGCTATAGCTTTTATTAATTCTTCTATACGCCATGTCCTTCTATTGCTACCAATTGTAATATAAGGTGCTTCTCCATGATATGAATTAACATTTTGACCTCCCAATACTATCTCTTTAGCTCCATTACTTACTAAGTATTTAACTTCAGTTATTATATCAATTACTGGCCTTGAATACTCTCTGCCTCTAGTATATGGAACAACGCAATATGTACAAAAGTTATCACATCCCTCCTGGATTGCTACATATGCACTTGTAGTTATTTTTCTTCTTCTTTTGACTATATCAAATTTTTCTAGTCTATAATTATTTAAATCTATTATTTTTTTCTTTTTATTACTTAGTAAATCATTTAAATATTCAGGCAGTCTATGATAAGTACTTGGTCCAAACGATAAGTTAACACGTGGAATCCTCTTAAATATATTATCATTCTCAGCTTGTGCTACACACCCACCAACTGCTATTACCTTAGTTTTTGGCGATTTAATCATTCCTACAGTTGATTCTAATTTATGTACTGCTTTTTCCCTTATATTACAAGTATAGAATATTACAACATCAGCATTTAATGGATTTTCTTCTTTAGTAAAACCATTTAATACTAGTATATCTTCAATTCTTTGCCCATCGTATTCATTCATTTGGCAACCATATACTTTAATGTAAAAACTATAACTCATATATCAGTACATATCATTAGATTACAAGGTATATATTATATTAGTAATATATTATTATCAAGAAAATCAATGTCACTAATAAAATGCCGATTATAGACATTATATTTTGATAATAATCATCTCATCGTCCATACCCTTTATAATTATTTAATACATTACTCGTCTATATAGAATAATTAACTGCACTTTATTAATATTATGATGTTATTAAAAATACTTATAAATATAATTACATTATACAATATATCGATGATCATATAAATGGTTCATATATGTTTTATAGATCATTTTGCATAATGCTAAAAATTCGTAATTACATCAAATTTACATTACTAAACTAATACCAGTTCCATTCATACTATACAGAGTAATTCTCATATATAAGAACAGAAAAAACATATAAAACTACAACACTTAAAAATTAAGATAATATTTAAATACTTCTAATCAATTAATAGTTATATTACTATATGTAATATAGCTATATATTTTTTTCATGCTATATTAATATTTTTAATTCATATATTACAAAACCAGTAGCTATTGATATTTTTTTAATATCTAAATACATAGAAAGAAAATATTGAGTTGTTGTTTTGTTGCTATCGCAGAACATAGCTTTTTTCATAAACACTTTCTTTTTTATCTGTCTGCAATCCTTTTTCAATCCTTCAGCTAATCATTCTTATTTACCCTTTTCTAATCCTTTCTATAACCACTCAGCTAGTCCTTCTTGTCTACCTTCTTCTCTATTTATTGCTATTTTATATCTTTATTTTTATCAAAATAAAGTGCACTATCATTATCTCTCTGATATGTTTGCTCGCTAACACTTCGCTATTTTTAAAAAATGTGCTCATTAGCACTTCGCTATTTTTATTTAATAATAAAAATTGGTTAATTATTACTTCGTTATTTTTTTATAATTTAAAATTACTTAGTAATAAAA
>CACYBM010000022.1 GCA_902772645.1 uncultured Pseudomonadota bacterium
CTTTCACACTAACTACGACATATCATTATATTAACATATAATTGTATGCAAATGAACATTAGTTCTTATGCTATTAGGTTTGTATTTTGCTATGGGTAATTAGTATAATATAGGTATGGAGTAAAGGATTAGATATAATTTATTCCTTGTGTTAATGAAAATTTACATAGATGATAGTATATAATATTTAATGTATTAATTGGTCATATATTATATTATGATAATAGATATTTTTATGGTAAATTATGATGATATTTATGTTTATCACAAGTAATGCGTAGTATATGTATTGTATTAAATATAATACTAAGGCTATTCTAGAATATTAATATGTTGATATCACCATTGTAACTAATTCTTGAAATGCATATGAATTAAGATATAATTAAATACAAGATAATGGCAATTGATGCTTGTACCACTAGTAATAGAGCAGTTATTTTTTAATGAAGAAGCTCAAATTGTTAGTAGTGCTCAGAAAGAATTAACACAGTATTTCCCAAAGGCAGGATGGGTAGAACAGGATGCTGAAGAGATTTTTACGTCAGTGGTGAATGTCATGAAGGAAGCTTTAAAAAAAGCTGGCTTAGTTGCAAAAGATATAGCAGCAATATGAAGTGCTAATCAACGTGAAACTACAGTATTATGGAACAAAACAACAAGTCATCCTATATATAATATATAATGCTATAGTTTGGTTATCACGTCAAACGTCCGATATATGCACAGATCTTAAATCACAGGGATTAGAAAATGAGTTTCATAATAAGACTGGTTTAGTAATAGATGCTTATTTTTCAGGCACTAAGGTGAAATGGATACTTGATAATATTGAAAGTGCACGTTCTCTCTCTAATCATTATGATTTATTGTTTGGCACAATAGATACGTAGCGTATATGGAAACTCACAGGAGGCAAAGTACATGTGACCGATTACTCCAATGCATCTAGAACTATGATGTATAATATACACACATTAGAATGGGATAAAGATTTATTAAGATACTCAAGTATTCCAGAATCAATACTTCCAAAAGTAGTTTCATCAAGCGAGATATACGGTGAAGTTATTCCATCAATACTTGGAAATACAATACCTATAGCTGGATGTGCAGGAGATCAGCACGCATCTCTATTTGGACAAACATGTTTTGAACCTGGAACCATAAAGAATACATATTGTACTGGTTGTTTCATGCTAATGAATACTGGTAATAAAATACATACTTCTAAAAATGGTTTATTAACAACAATAGCCTGGGGGATTGATGGAAAAGTAGAATATGCGCTTGAAGGATCTATATTTGTAGCAGGATCAGCTATTCAATGGCTTCGTGATAATTTGAAAATTCTTGATACTTCAGATGATTCAGAATCTATAGCAAGAAGTGTTACTGATTCTGGAGGAGTATATGTTGTCCCAGCATTTGCAGGACTAGGAGCTCCATATTGGGACATGCATGCTAGAGGAATTATAATAGGAATTACTCATAATACTACTAAAGCTCATATAGTACGTGCAACACTTGAATCAATTGCTTATCAAACTAAAGATGTATTTAATGCGATGGAATACGATTCTGGAATACATCTTGAATCACTTAAAGTTGATGGAGGAACTACATTAAATAATCTACTTATGCAATTTCAAGCAGGTATACTTGGAATACCAGTTAAAAGATCTAGAATTATAGAAACAACAGCATTGGGTGCAGAATATTTCGCTGGACTTGCAGTTGGTATTTGGCACTCTAAAGAAGATATAAAATATAATGTAAATATAGATAATGTCTTTGTTCCGAATATGTCCAAAGAAAAATCAGAAATACTTTATAATGGATGGTGCAAAGCAATAAAACATAGTATGCATTGGTTAGGAGGTAAATAGTATGGATAATATTCTTGGAGAATTTCTTGGTACTGCAGTACTTATTATATTTGGATGTGGTGTAAATGCAAATATTTCGCTTAAGAAAACTTATGGATATGGTGGAGGCTGGATTTGCACTACTGCTGGTTGGTGCTTTGCTGTATTATTTGGTGTGTTTACTGCAAAGGCACTTGGAGCATCTCAAGCTGATATAAATCCCGTAGTAACATTTGCTAAGATGCTATCTGGATTATATACATTTAAACAGTTTACCATTACTACAATTGCGCAGGTAGCAGGAGGTATAGTGGGAGGAGTAATAGTATAATCTCGCTTACCTATCACATTGGGCAGATACAGATGATAGTATTGCAAAACGTGGAGTTTTCTGTACATCTCCGGCAGTTAGGAATATTACCACAGCATTTATTACAGAATGCATAGCAACATTTTTTCTAGTATTTGTTATATGGCTTATATCGTCAAAACACAATGACACATTACCTAACTGGTTATCTCCATATTTTACTAGTATGGACATTAGGATTATCACTTGGTGGTCCAACTGGATATGCTATCAATCCAGCTCGTGATTTAGGACCACGTATGGCTTATGCCATATTACCAATTCCAAATAAAGCTGATGCTGATTGGAATTATGCATGGGTTCCAGTATTTGCTCCCATGTGTGGTGGTATGTTAGCGTATTTTGCAGCATCTTTACTTGGACTAATAATTGAGTAATAATGATGTATATAGTAACATTTTGTATAAATATTATATTTCTTTTATAAAATATACATTATTAGTTTTACCGAATATGAAAGCATCTTTATCTAGTGCTTTTGATCTATTTAATAGAGTACCATTCACAATACTTTTATCTAATATTATTTTTAATAATACTTCTATGTCAAATGGTACATATAATCTTATTAATTCCTCCAGCTTCTGTAACAATGAAAATCTTCTATCATCTTTTGATCTTTTCGGTAAGAACTGTATGTATTTATCAATAGGTAATGGTCCTACTATTACTGATATCTTGGAAGTTGTATCCCAAATAAATCTATCTAATATGGTAGATATTCCAAGCTTGTTATACTTTCTATTTTCAGTACCTATTCTTGTTTGTTCTTCAACTGGCAATTCTATTAGTTTTGGATAAAACTCTTCTACTTTTACATTTACTTCAAAGAAATTAGATAGCAGTAATTGCAATCCATAAGCAGATCTATTTTCATTCCAAAATAGGTTATGAGCTGATATTGGCAATTGTAAAGGAATATCAGTATAATTGATTGCTTTATAAAATTCCTCTGCACTATTATATCCCGATAATTGTAGTAATATTTTACCTATTAATGATTTATATGTAATATTATTAGAACATGCTGGATTGTACTGCTTGGATATTTTATAATAAGCATTAACACAACCACTATGGAATATATCAAAGAAATCTCTTATTGCATCATTTGTATAAATATTATACAAAGCATATTTTTCAACATAAGCATCTGGTAATGATCCATCTATTCCTATTATGCTTACGAAATTTGTATATAATTCTACATATCCATCTCTTACCCCTTCTACTTTGTATACTGTTGAATATTTTGAACTAAAATGTAAATTACTTTTTATTATTAATATATCCGAATGTAATTTCAATACATCAATTGCTTTTACTAATGAGAATTTGTAAGGTTCAAATATTAATAAATCAATAATGGGTTTCTTCTTTTTCGGTTGTATTGCCTGCTTCCTGTATTTCTTAAATAATGACTTAAGCCAAGACATTTACTAGAGAATGAACTGACAAAAATTGGTTGCGGAGGCTGGATTTGAACCAACGACCTTCAGGTTATGAGCCTGACGAGCTACCAAGCTGCTCTACCCCGCGATATATCTAGTAACATATACTACAACTATATTTTAACATTGTCATGGAATTTAGTCAATAGTGAAATTAACATAATTTTTACAAATATGTTAGATTTTCATACATTATTTATTGATATATGTATTAGAATAATTTCATTAACAGACAGTCATTTTATCTTATTAAATAACTATAATATATAATTCGAAATTAATAACAGTATTAGTAACACACATTATATTAATAAGTATGTTACTAATGTAGTAAAAAAATTATTTTTTAGCACTTTTACTCTTTTTGACTATCTTATATTTGGGACTTAGATTTAAATAACTTATTATATTATCTACACACTTGGTACCTGTTATTGAACCAGCACAATTTAACGTATCAAGTGCTAGTAAACCACTTGTCCATTCTGTATCTGTAAGAGGAAATTTTAATGTATTTGTATCTCGTGTCTGTAAATAATCATCATCGCAACTCATTATTTTTTTGTTAATGTACATTAATTTTTTAAATATTGATGCTACATATTTTCTAAATTTTGGCAACATCATTTCTTTTACAGATTGCATATTATTTACTATTATATTTTGCAATGAATTTAAATGATCCTTATTGTAATTAGTACCAAACTCATTATTTAAATACTGTTTTATAATTATATCAAACCAATCATCTGGTTTGTATTTCTTTGTATACTCTAAAAATTGGTTGGGTTTCATATTTTTAAATAAATCATTAAGCAAGTACTTATTAATCAAAAACTTAACTATATTATTTTTTTTCCTTTCCAGTGAAGAAAAATAATAGGAAATAATGTGTTTTGCCAGTAGTGCATTCTGTTCTTCTGTAAAATATTTCTCGTATCTATTAATAGCTTCTTCAGCACAATTATCTTTTCTTGATATTAAATGATTGGCAAATAATTCTATATTACTAGTTATATTATTACTAGTTAATAAATCCATTTCTATAGCACTTAAACATATACTTAGTGTTTTCTCGGAATCCAGACTTTTTTCATAAAATCTTGGTTCTTGATATTCATATGATGGATAAAAATTTAATCTAATATTATAAAATCCATGATCAAATTTCATATCCCAATGATTATGTAGTAATTTATTCTCGAAGAATAAACATTTACATATTTTATTATTGTGATCTTCATTGTAACCAAAAATTCTTATTGGAATTACACTCCATGCATGTCCTTTTAATTTGTGTTTTTCACACATACAATTAAATAATTGTTTACGCAGATTAATATCATTTTGGAGTTTTTCTATATCAAAAATATCTTTTAATTCATCTATTTCATATTTATAATGATCAATTGCCCTTGCCCTGTTATAAAAATCATGTGTTATAAGCTCTAGTAATTTATCTGTACAATAGTTAAATCTATCTTTCAACGTTTCTCTTGCATCACACTTAATGGTTGGCAAAAACTCCTCCCAATATTGTTGATTATGTTTAGTATTATCTATTTCTTCTTTTTTTAATTCATTTTTTAAATTATTATTGTTTATTGTATTGGATGCACTTGAGAAATTGTAATTACTTAAAATCACAGTACTAATTAAACATATAAATATGCGGTTCACCATAAAACCCCTTAAAATTTATAGAAAATTCTAATTAATTTGATGTTACTTTGTAATAGTTAATAAAAAATGAATGCTTTATGGATTTTATAAAAAATTTTATAACGGGTAGAATGATAGCGTTTAGAGGTACTATGGAAAAAATAATGACATGTATACATATTATTATTAATTCCAATATCTATTGTGTAATCTCTAATTATTTGTTTTGTTAATAAAATGATAATTTTGCAAAAATATAATGAATTAACACAACAATACAATTACAATTTGTGATATTTTACCCTCCATGTTTGAATCTATCTATTATATGATGTAATATTATGCTATTCATTTTGTGTTTACATTACTTTATAATATTTATTGTTTTTATTAATACTATTGCATCGTGTTTTTAATCGATTTCTCATAATATTATCAACATTCTGCAGTTCTTCCTGAGTATTAACTCCGCAGAAATTTTCATAATTATTAGATATTATTACCTTTATTTTTTGTTTATTATTTTTTAGTATTTCTATAATATCTGTTATATACCTTTCTTTTACTCCTGGATGGTATGGCACAGTATCTAAATATTGTTTCAAAATATCGGTTTTAAACATGTACAATCCAGTATTGAATAGGTTGTGATTACGTTGTTCTATCGTTAAATCTCTGTATTCTATTAATTTATCAAAATAACTATTACTATCCAAAAATACTCTACCATATGGTTTGGATATTAAATCATTAGGTAATACTCCAGCTACGAATACTACATCATTACCTTTATTATTAAATAAAATATTAATTTCTTCGGAAGTAATTAATGGCATATCAGCATATTGAACAATTGTATAGTCATGCTTTAAATATTGTAAAGTTAATAATAGAGCATTAGCATTACCATTAGCTACCTGTTGTACCACAACATTAACATCCTGTAGTACTAATTCAGATGAGTATTTAGGTGGTGTTACTATATGTATATTATTAAAATTTAACAATTTATATTGTTCTATAATATGTCTTATCATTGGTTTATTTGCTATTTTCAATAGAAATTTTGGGACGTCTGAGGACATACGGGAACTATTACCACCAGCAAGTATTACAATATCAGCTTTCATTAATAGATTCTAATACTACATTTTATATAAATGATACTATGCTTAATACAACATTTCCATAATATTTTTTTACTACAAATTTATACCATTCCATGTTCTTCTATTTACAATTAGAGAAAACCAAGAATTAACTACTATTATATTAGCAATAATTTAAAAAATAGAAATTCATTAAATACAATCCACTTACAGCAAAATCATATTATCATAATACCGTATACCTAGAAAAATAATATTTTGTATACATTATTGTTATATTGTATGTATTGTATAGTAAATTCTTAAATAAAATATTAAATAATGGGCTATTATATAAATAATTGTTGTGAATAAAATATATATAATATAAGAATATTTGCAGTATATTTTGATTTATTTTTGATAAAATGTTATAATTTTATTATAAAATAGTGAATAATCGTATGCTATCATGAATAACATGAAATTAACATGCTTATTAATTTGTAATTTAATAACATGTATTGTAAATGCAAGTAATACTACGCAACGGAATGAAATAAACGAGAATAATCATGCAAAATGTGATATGCAAACTTATCCTGAAAAGATAGAAACATATGATCATTTTATACAAGCTATTAGTTGGTTAAACAACTATTATATGAATAAAACAAATAGTTTTGGTAAAAATGATAAAAACAGTGCCAATAGTAAATATAGTAACAGTAGTACGGATATTGAAATTAAGGACAACGTTGTAACTATTAAAATAATGAATTCTAATACTCCGATAGATATTACTAATAATGATTTAAATTGTACTATTATTTCATTAATAAATTCTTTTGGAATACCACATTACTCTGATAAGTCATTTTTTAATAAGTTATATTACAGATATAAAACATTATCCACAATACAAAATTTTTACAAGGATTATAAGGTATTGCCTATTGATTTATTAATATTATTAGATAATTGTTTTCAAGATACTAACAAATTAGATAATATACTTTCAAAAAAAAGTAAACTAATAAATATTGAAATTAAAATTTCTGATATGATTGATAGGTTGGAAAAATGGTATCCGTATATTACTAATATTACATTCAAAGAAGAAATAGAAACTGAAATAAAAAATATTTTAATTACAGTAAATGATATTAATAAAACCATAAATTATAATAAATATATTAAAGAACTTAATATAGATCAAATATTACAATCTAATTCCGATCCTGTAGAAGTATTGCAAAGTTTTATAAAATACCTTGATAAATTAAATAAAAAATATAAAATGTCTAATCCAGTATTGCCAGTATATGATTTATCAATTGATAATGATAAATATATCTTGTTGGAAAAATATAATAAACTGGCAATAAAAGCAACCGAATTTCCTGACAACTTTATAATAAATTGCGGCAATTTATTTAATGAATACTATAATAAATCTAGTAATTTGAATACTGAACGGTTAAATAAATTCATAAATAAAAATATTTCAACAATTTTATTTAATAATGAACCAATAGACTTAACATCTATTAATGTTGCATTTTTTTATACAGATTTAAAGAGAGTATTTCACCATGCTACAATAATAAAAACCAGTGATAATAAATGGATGTTAATAGATTCTAATAAAAAACATAATAATAAGTCAATTACAATATATAATTCATTAAGTGACATTTTTGTTAATCAACATAATTATATTACGCAAATTGCTGATATTTGCGAAAAAGACAAAAATAATATAATACAATATAAATTATTTCCTACTCTGTTGTTTTATAAAAAGGCAAAGTGTAACAACACTGTTCAAAATACAATTTCTATCTTTCGTTCCAATGATATAAAATTAATATCAAAATTTGATGAACAGGTACATGAAAATTATAAAAAGGAATTAAATAATATCAAAATAGATTTAGATAAACTACAAGAAGATACAAAAGATGGAATAAGTGTACATAATAAAAATAGAGAAAAAACATTGGGTGTAACTGTAGGATGCAATAATTTTGACATGTTAAATAATCAGAATTTTGTACACACTAATGAGGATCAAGATGTGCTAGATTTAGAAGAATTCAATTGTGATGATAAATTGAGTTTTGATTGTAATAGTAGTACCATGCCTGAAAATAATAATAACAGTATTCAAAATAAAGTAAAACAAAATACTAATATTAAGCATAATGACAAGCAAGAAACCCTGGATTTTAGTTATGACGGATTCAATATCTTTGATATAGTATCAAATAAAACAAAGTACAATTCAAACACTAGTGAGAAATTGTTAAGTAACAAAAAGTCCCGAGATGATGAAGATAGTATATTAAAGGATTTAGATTGTAATAAAATTAATCCTAGTTGTATTGAAACAAATAATAAACATAAGAAGATTTAGTTTTATAATATTAACAAAACGATAAAACGACATATAATGTTATGAGTCTCATTGGAATTTTGAATTGTAATAAAAAACAATTAATCCAGCAATTTAATAATATTAATCTACAAAAATTTAGAGTAAATCAAGTGCTAGATTGGATATACGATAAAGGTTATACAACATTTTGTAATATGACTAATTTCAGTAATGAATTACAAGATTTGTTAAGTAAACATTATTATATTTACAGACCAAAGATAATTAAAACAAGTAAATCTATTGATGGTACTATTAAGTTTCTTCTTGGATTAAACGATGGTAATACTATTGAAACTGTTTTTATTCCTGAAATTAATAGGAATACAATATGTATATCATCTCAAGTAGGATGTGTTGTAGGATGTAAGTTCTGTAATACTGGATACAATGGATTCAAAAGAAACCTAACCGTAGAAGAAATAGTATCACAAGTATTAATAGTTAAAGATTATTTAAATTCTTGGAATACAAGCAGTAATATTATAACTAATATTGTTGTAATGGGAATGGGAGAACCTTTATTCAATTGGAACAATGTTAGTATAGCTCTGGAGAATTTACAAATAGGTAATAGTCAAGCTATAAGTCCTAAGCATATAACATTTTCTACATCTGGGATAGTACCAGTACTAAAACAAATAATAAATAATTTGGATTATAATCTTGCTATATCATTACATGCTCCAAATAATGATATAAGATCACATATAATGCCTATTAATAAATTATATCCATTACAAGATTTATTAGAAGTATGTAAACTGTATAATAGATTAAATAAGAATAAATTAATTACTTTTGAGTATTTAATGCTAGATGGTATTAATGACTCAGAAACACATGCAAAACAACTAGTTAAATTGCTGCATGGAATAAAATGTAAAGTTAACCTAATAAAATTTAACTCATGGGAAGGAGATAATTTTAACGGATCGTCAATGGATAGAATAAAATTATTTCAAAAATTGCTTAATAATAGTGGTATTGTCACTACAATAAGATGCAGCAAAGGACAAGACATAATGGCTGCCTGCGGACAGTTACAATCACAAGTTAATATTAAGATGTTACAATAAATATATCTATAATATCGAGGTGTAATTTAAAATAAGCATTACAAAAACAATATTACTCGTGTTGTTAAAATGACAATTAATTAGATATATTACTTTATTTAAATTTTGAGTACATGTGTTATTAATTATTATTAGCATTTCCAAACAGAACAAATTATCACATACAAATATTTCCAACTCTTTCTATCAAATATAATTTTATACACACCAATTATTATTAAATTAAATATACTCAATTAAACATTTTACATAAATATCTCCAAAGGTATGGAAATTCTGCTACAAATAATTGTACTATTCCAGCATACATTATAGATATAAAGTATCCAAAGTTATCTAATACAATTGTTTTCTTATAGTCTTTTACTTCTAATACTTGTTTTACTTTAGCATATATTAAATCATGTAATATTAATATTATAACTGCAATTACTGCTTCAATTCTATGTTCTTGCTCTTTATAATATATTAA
>CACYBM010000023.1 GCA_902772645.1 uncultured Pseudomonadota bacterium
AACCTTTTAAAAGCATAATCTTCTGTTGGTCTAAGTGTTAATTCATCACTATCATTCATCATTATCATTCTTACATAACATATTACTATTTTTAGTATACAATGTTAACTATTTTTATTAAATACAGGCTTTGATTAACAAGATACAATCCCTCTAACTTAGTTATAATAAAGATTAAATATTTATTTATCACTACATAATTATATATATTATTATCGCACTATATCTAACCATTCATTATTACCCACCCAGTAGATATGTGAATAATATACTAACTAGTCTTCTTATTGCATCCAATCCAAAGAATAGTATTAATGCAGAAAAATCAAAACCTCCTATTGGTGGTACAAATTTTCTGAAATAACCAAATATTGGTTCAATCCTTACATTTAGAAACACATATATCTTATAAAAAATACTATCTTCACTTACTGAAAATAGTATAAATGCCCATTGCAGTAATATATAAAATGATAATATTGACTCAAAACAATAGATAGAACCAATAAGTGCATAATATATAAAGAGTAATATAACGTTCATATATTTAGTTAATCATAAAATTTAAGTAACTTGTGGTCTTGCAATGCCTTACCAGTTCCTAACACAACACAATCCAATGGATTCTCAGCAACTTTAACATTGACCCCACTTACATGTTGTATTACTTCACATAGGTTTGGTAATAGAGCACCACCACCAGTTAGTGTAATCCCTGCATCTATTATATCAGCAACTAATTCAGGAGGTGTTTTTTCTAAAGCATCTTTTACTCCATTTGCTATGATTGAGACTGGATCCATAAGAGCCTCAGCAATTTGTTTTTGAGATATCTCCATATCCTTAGGATTACCATCAATTAAACTTCTACCTTTTATTGATATTCTTATGTCCTTACTCTCAGGAGTACATATTGCTGATCCTATTTCATTCTTAATACGCTCAGCCGTTGCCTCTCCTATAAGTAAATTGAAGTTTTTCCTTATATAAAAGATTATCTCACTATCCATCTTATCGCCACCAACACGTAGTGATGATGCATGAACTATTCCTCCAAGTGA
Source organism: uncultured Pseudomonadota bacterium (assembly GCA_902772645.1). Lineage (GTDB taxonomy): Bacteria > Pseudomonadota > Alphaproteobacteria > RUG11792 > RUG11792 > RUG11792. The sequence continues at coordinate 1,062 of CACYBM010000023.1, forward strand.
TATTACAGCAACTTCAGTTGTGCCACCTCCTATATCTACTACTATTGATCCTTGAGGTTCATTAACTGGTAATCCAGCTCCTATTGCTGCTGCTTTTGGTTCTTCAATTAAGAATACCTCTCTTGCACCAGCTGTCTCAGCAGCCTCTTGTATTGCTCTCCTCTCCACTGCTGTTGCTCCATATGGAACACATATTACTATTCTTGGAGATGTCAATATACTGCGATTGTGTACTCTCCTAATGAAATACTTAATCATTTCTTGAGCTACTTCAAAATCAGCTATCACACCATCCTTGAGTGGCCTTATTGCTCTTATATGACTCGGAGTACGTCCTAACATTAACTTAGCTTCATTACCAACGGCTAATACTTCAGGTTTACTATTGGAATTTATAATAGCTACAACCGATGGCTCATTTAATACTATACCTTTATTACGCACATACACTAGGGTATTAGCTGTCCCTAAATCCATAGCCATATCCGTAGATAAAATACCTTTTAATTTATTAAACACAAACATTTTCACAGTATATCTAATATTAATATTATATTACGTTGTATTTTTATTTAAAAGACTTAGTTTAATAAGTTTACAAATATATTACAGTTGCTTCCAAAATTTGGTGCATTGTTTTTTGCAGTTATGTATTCCTTCGATTCTTTACCAAACTCATGTTTTATTGATCTTACATTATGTATCCAAGAAACAATACTATCTATTTTCTCAACTGCATTATTATTTATAATAATATTATCTATATTAATTGGTGATAATGAATAATTACTATTTATAGTCTTTAATAAATATTCAGTAACAAATGGTATTACTGGATTGGACAATTTAAGAAATTCCTTGTATACAATACCTGCTATATTTTTAGTATTTTCATCATTCTGGAACTTTATTGCTTCTACAAAGAAATCGCAAAATTGATCTCTTAAAAACACTTGCATCCTATGAGTTATATAATCAAATCTATATTCTTTTATATCTGATTCTATACCATTTTTGAATTCTTTTAATTTACTAAATATCCAATGATGAATAGGATGATTTATTTTTATATTACTAATATTTGTAGTAAAATTAACATCTTGTGTTTGGAGAAACCTACATGCATTCCATATCTTAGTAATAAAATTTCTACTAACTTTTACATTATTTCTTCCAAACTTTATGTCTCTTCCTGGCACGGATAGAAAAGCTAATGTGTAACGTAATGCATCTGCTCCGAATTCATTCATTAAATCCAAGGGATTTATCACATTTCCCTTTGATTTAGACATTTTCTGACCCTTATCATCTCTTACTAATGCATGTATGTATATATCTCGAAATGGTATATCATGCATAAAAAACATACTCATCATAATCATTCTTGATATCCAAAAAAATATTATATCAAAACCTGTAATAATAGTTGATGTTGGAAAGTATTTATTAAGTAATTTTGATTGTTCCGGCCATCCCATTGTAGCAAATGGCCATAAAGAAGCTGAAAACCAAGTATCTAACACATCTGTTTCTTTAGATAATTTATTCTTGTCTATACCTAATTTTTCAGCTTCTAAAATTGCTTCTTCTTCATTCCTAGCCACTATTATTTCACCATTGGGACCATACCATGCAGGTATTCTATGACCCCATTTTATTTGTCTTGATATACACCATGGTTGTATATTATTCATCCAATCAAAAAATGTATTCTTCCACTTATCTGGATAGAATTTTATTTTACCAGTCTCTACTGCTTCTATTGCTTTTTTTGATAATTTTTTGGCATTTAGGAACCATTGTTCAGTTATCATCGGTTCTATTACTGTTCCCGATCTATCTCCATATGGCACAAAGTGTTTTATTTGTTCTTCTTTTATTAATAACCCATCATTCCTCAGCTGTTCTAGCAATAATTTTCTAGCTTTCTTTAAGAATAAGCCTCTAATAGACTCAGGTATAAGTTCATTATTTAACAAATGACCATGTTTATCTAATATAGTTATACTTTCTAAATTATGTCTTTTACCTACTTCGAAGTCATTAAAATCATGAGCGGGAGTAATTTTAACGCAACCGCTACCCTTTTCCATATCAGCATGCTCATCAGCTATTATTTGTATTTTCCTGTCTGTATATGGTATGTATGCATATTGACCTATTAACTGCTTATACCTAGGATCATTAGAATTCACAGCCAGAGCAACATCTCCAAACATTGTCTCAGGTCTTGTTGTTGCTACTGTTATATATTCTTCTTTATTCTCCAATTTATAATTTATATACCAGAGAGTACCATTTTCTTCTACGTTCTTTATTTCAAGATCTGATATTGCAGTCTCTAGCTTAGTATCCCAATTTACTAATCTATTATCTTTGTATATTAAACCATCATTGTATAATCTGACAAATGCTTCTACAACTGATTTAATAAATCCCTCGTCCATCGTGAATCTAGAATATTCCCAGGGAGCTGAGCATCCTAGTGCTTTTTGTTGAGATACTATATTACTAGAAGACTGTTGCTTCCATTGCCAAACATTTTCTATAAAATCTTCAGTACTTAGAGTTTTATAATCTATCCCCTTTTCTTCCAACCACTTCTCTACAACAATCTGAGTAGCTATACCAGCATGGTCAAGTCCTGGTTGCCAGTACGTATCTTTACCCCTCTGCCTATTGTACCTAACTAATATATCTTGTAATGTATACGTCAAGGCATGTCCTAGATGTAAAATACCAGTAACATTTGGTGGTGGCATTAGTATTGAAAAGTAATTGTTATTATCGTCTTGTTTGTCTAAGTTTATATTAAGATTCACTATAGAATGATTATATATGTCCATCTCAAATATACTTGGATCATACCTAGAATCAATTATATTTTTCATATATCTATTCTTATAAATTAATATAATACATAAATGTTTAACACTTACATAATATATCATACACTTTCTACTCTCAGGATACCAGGACAAGTTTATAATGTCACATACAAAAATAGCCCACAAATTTAATTAAAATTTTAAATATACGTATTATCAAAAGCTTTTGTGCATCTTTCATTCAGTTGTCTTCACTTTCTATTGCATTTTAGGTCACTAAACAACTAATTGCTTTTTATTTCGTAGTACTACCCAGTTCATTTATACCCAATGAGAAATATATACTATGGTAATTTTATAAAGATAAACCACCATTAAAATAACAGTTATCTTAATATCAATGATGAGAACGAACTCATATTATTAACTTATTATAGTGCTCCTATATCAAATTATCTCCATTAACTATAAATAACACAATTATTTACTATTCATTAGTTGTGTTGTTTAACAATTGTTCTTTAATACAACATATTTTCATTACTTATTCCTATAATATTATTTTCCATATTAAATGCATTGTTATTTATTGTGTTAAATAAATTGTTGTCCAGTGTATTAAATGAATTATTATTATCCACTGTAAGTGAATTATTATCCACTGTAAATGCATTATTGTTATCATTATTTGTATTAGTTACTCTATACCATGTCATGTTATTATTTAACTGATTATTATTATCTGGTAATGCAAATAAATAGTTGTTACTATGATTGGTATCAGTTACTTCATACAACATATTATTATTTGCATTTAATGTATTATCAAATGCACTTGTTCTGTCATATAACAAATTACTGTTGTTTTGATTTAATGTATTATTGTTGATACCAATTCCGCTATAAATTGCATTATTATTACCATGATTTGTATTCTTGTTATTTACTGTATTAAATGGACTAAAATTATTAGGTACCTTATACCACATATTATTACTTCGTAGTTTTGTAATGTTATCATCTATTATACTGAGTGCACGGCTATTATTATTGATATTATTTTCTTGTAATTGTTGTATTTGTTGAGATACTTTTTGCCTATAATTGGATTTTTGGTAATCTAGTTGGCTAATCAATTGTACAATATTATGCTTATTTTGTTCTAACTCTTTTTGAGATAGTAATGTACTTAATCTCATTTGTGTTTTACTATCATCTTGAATTGCACATAAGGTAATATTATCAAAAGAACTTGTATTGGATAATTTACTAGTATTATTCTTTTCTTCCACTGACTTAAGATTATTTTCAAGTTCAGTTATTTTTTCTTCATATTTTTTTGCTTTATCTTGCAATTCTTGGTTTGATTTATTTGTTTCTGCTAGTGATTTGTTATTACTTTCAAGTTCTGTTATTTTATCTGTATATTGCTTTACTTCAGTTTTCAATTTTTGTTCTACTTGTTTTGCTATTTCCTTATCAATTAGTTGTTGTACTTTAGCATTACTTACAATACTGTTTTTTCCGGTAATTAATAAAGCATTTCCTGTTTGTATGCTTATTATTAGTGCACTACAGTATAATAATAATTTAGTTTTTAATACATTAGAGTAATTCATAACTAATTATTCCTTACTGATAACATTTGCATTTGCGATCCATTTTGTACTACAGGAGTTTTATTATAGGCAATTTGTTGCAGCGTGCCATTTAGAGTTGGATAATTACCAATTGCCTGATTATTATTTACTATTTGAGAAGTATTTCGATATTTTTGTTGTTGTTGTGTATTATTGTTGTTCTGCATAGTTAATTGTTGTATTCTAAGACTACACGTCCCATTATTATCTGTTACTGTACTTAACATAATTGGCCCGTTTGGTAATATACTAGTTGATCTGCCATCATTGTTTATAGTCCACCCAGCAAATGGTATCACATTACTTACGTTATTACCATTACTACCTGGGATAAACTGTCCATTCTGTCCGTTACTGCCTGGTATCCAATATCCATTTGTACCATTACTACCTGGGACGAATTGTCCATTTGTACCGTTACTGCCTGGGACAAACTGTCCATTCGTACCATTACTGCCTGGTACGAACTGTCCATTCGTACCATTACTACCTGGGATAAACTGTCCATTTGTACCATTACTACCTGGGATAAACTGTCCATTTGTACCGTTACTGCCTGGTATCCAATATCCATTTGTACCATTACTACCTGGTATCCAATGTCCATTTGTACCATTACTACCTGGGATAAACTGTCCATTCATACCATTACTACCTGGGACAAACTGTCCATTCATACCATTACTACCTGGGACAAACTGTCCATTTGTACCATTAATGCCCGGTACTAAATATCCACCATTTATTCCATTATTATTTATTCTATTAATTTCGTCTTGAGATATATTCTTCAGTCTTGTTATATAAAATAATCCTCCTGTAGCATTACTATCTGGTAACATTGCTTCTAGTGGAATTGTATCTTGATTCATAGGAACATAATAGTCCCCGTTGCTGGAATAAAACATTAATGTATTTGGATCAGAATTAATATTATTATTACCTTGAGATTGGTTCATTTGGTATTGGTTATTATTTAAGTTATATTGTGCTTGCGATTGATGAGTAATTTGTTGCTGATTATTCATTGACGTTCTATTATTATTAGGTTGATTATTGAATTGATTATATTGCTGTTGCATGTTTGGAGTAGGTGCTGGATTATTATTATTACCCTGAGTATATTGTTGCTGCTGAATATTCGGATTGGATGCACGATTATTGCTATTATTAAACTGATTATTATTTGAGTTATACTGCTGATTTTGATTATTACTTGCGTATGATTGTGATGATAGCATACCAATTATATAAATAAAACTAAGAAATACATATCGTATTGTCATTGTTATATCCAGTTATTTATACAGTTTATATAGTCAGTCTATAAGTATAATGTTAAAATAGAGTAAATAACACTGCTGTTCTACAATACATGTACTATTCTAGTATTAAAATGTGTTGGTATTGTGCATAATATGAATAATAATCTACTTAAGTATTATCAAGAAGAACTATCGTTTTTAAGATTAGCAGGAAAAAATTTTGCAAGTGAATATCCAGAAATAGCACAAAAAATAGACATAGATAATAATGTTATTTCTGCTGATCCTCAAACAGAAAGAATTCTAGAATCCTTTGCTTTTATGGTAGCAGGTCTAAGATCTAAGATAGAATGTAATACAAACAATATATCTCGTTACCTATCAGAAGCATTATATCCAGGACTCAATAATGTATTTCCATCATGTGCAATAATACAATTCAAACAAGATAACAATACAAATAATATAGATGTAGTAAAATTTAATAAAGATACAAGATTAAAAGTAAATATAGATGAAGATAGTGAATATTTAATAAGCACAATATATCCTATAAATATTTATCCAATACAAATAGATAAAGTATATATAAATGATAAACTGCAATTAAGTATCGATATATCAACCATATCAGTTCCAATAGAAAATATTTGTATCGATGAGTTATTGTTTCATATAAACACACAAGTACTGGAGAAAGCATTAGCTTTATATAATATTTTATTTAATAGAGATATCAATGCTAAGATAATTATCAATAATGTAGAATCTAAGATTCCAAAAGAATACATAAAACTTTGTGGATTTGAAGATAATGAAACTATTGTTCCAATACAAAAATTTTTTAATTATTCATTTCAAATGATAAAAGACCTATTGTTGTATCCACATAAATTTATGTTCTTTAAAATAATTAATTTAGATAAAATTTTTACGAATAATAATGTAAGTAATATATACAATTTTACTATAGTATTTCAAATAGATAAGAAAATAGATGTAAGTAATGATTGTATATTAATCAATGCTGTACCAACAGTTAATTTGTTCCCATGTTCAACTGAAGCATTTAGAATGGATGGAACAAAGGATTATTATCATCTAGTACCAAGTCATCCATACCGAAATAATTTAGAAATACATTCAATAAACTCTTTGTATTTAATAAATAAAGATAATGGAGAGGCACAAGAAATTCCTGAATACTTTAGTATATGCAGATCTAATATCCAGGAAAGTAATAATTTATATTGGGTGCAAACATACAATATTAATTATAAAGAAAATGAAACATATGTATCAATTATAGACACTAAATTAAATCCAAATAAAGAGTATCTAGACATCGTATACGCTAATGCACTATGTATAAACAAAATGAGTCCTAAATACATATCATTGTCTTCAAATATAGATTTAGTACAAAATAATAAAACTAAAAATACTAACGTTAGAAATATTGCTAAGTTTATTACAGAACCATCTGAAAGTATTCATAATAATATACTAAGTAATGATACTTGGAAATTATTACAATACTTAGCATTTAATAAAATATCTAAAAATAATTATAATAACATAAAACACTATTTAGAAAATATAGTAAATTTATACGAAAGTCCTTATAAGAAATCATTTTTACAAGTAATAAATAATATAAATAGAATAGAAATTAGTAATTATTTGAAAAGGAAATTAATAAAGCACCATCACTGTTTTATTAAAAATTGTAAACTAATAATTCATTACAATATACAAAATACTAACAATTATTACTTCTTATTCTTTAAAGTAATAGAAAAATATCTGCAAAATATCAACCAATTTAATGAAAACTTTTCTTTACAAATAGTAGTGGATAGGTAAATGTATAAAATATAATGAGGGTTTATATAATAAACTACTATTTATCATGATGGGATTTCATATTATTAAATAATATAAAATAATTAAGATTAGTTAAAATTAAAACATTATAAAAACATATGTACTGTAAAAGATGATTTTTAATAATAATCTTTAAAATATTGTATGACGTTTATATTTTAATTTGCATTTTTTATTTTAATTGTAGAATGCAATTAGATATGGAAACAACAGTAATATTAACAAGTATAAATAAGATCTAGTATAGTCATTCACGAATGTGCCATACTAGACATATTATTATTAATAAACTTACCGGTATAACAAAATATACTATAAATATGTGTATATTCATACATGAATTGTTATTGGATTTGAATCAATAATTAATAACTAATCTATTTAATAATGCGCAATTTGTTATATACATTCATATTCCTGTTTGAATGTGCTTAAAAGTCACCTCTTGATTTATTATACAATATTTACTATAAATATTATCTAAATAATTCATTTATAATAAGATATTTTGCTTTAAATCAATATACATAACAGCCTGCATTCGCACATAACTGTCTTTCTCATCTTCATCATCAATATTTGCTTTTAAATACTGGTCATATAGCAATCTACTATTAAGCACTAGTAGCTTTACATCGTTACTAGATATATCCATATCCGAGTAGATATTACTTTTGATAGTATATTTTTTTAGTGCAGAATATTCCAATTTGAGGCAATGATCGTTATCAAGATTACTAATCGACATATTCTGCTGGTCATTATTCATTATGTTGTTTATAATCAGTGGATGTTGTTGTTCTTGTTGAGCTCTATACAAATTATTAGTATTAAGAACATATAGGTTTATATATAATATAACAACTGTTTTTAATAAATTATTAATCATATTTACTTCTTTTTAAAAATAGATACTATTATAGTACTTAATATAGTTCTATCCCCCACAAAAAAACAAAACTAACACTGATACTAAATGCATACAAATTGGGTTTATCAAAGTAAAACTACCACACGGATACGTAATTTATAAAATGTTCAAATTATGTGTAATAAATTTTTAATATTGTCAGAAGAGTATTGATTTGATAACAAAAAATATATGCTAGATCAATGTAAAAATAATATATGTTTCTTTGTTTTTTTTGTTTAGAAATAAAATGAAGACGATAATGGAATATAAATGGGAAAACTTGGATATTTAATATATATGTTTTATTACATCCTGTGAAATTTACAGATATACTATAATAATAAATATTTTGTATTATAATTACGATAATTTTAATATTTTTATTTATATAGGCACCACTTGTCAGTACAGTATGGTAGTGGTAAACTGGTAAAAACAGTATTTGGAGTATTTATGAAGATAAATGGTATTGAGTTATGTGATAGTGAAAGACAAAAATGTGAAATATGGACTAGGGTTATGGGATACTATAGGCCAGTAGAACACTATAATTTAGGCAAACAATCTGAGTATAAAGAAAGGAAATGTTTTAAGGAAGTGTCTGTTAATTATGAATCAGGTTGTCAAAAAGAATAATCTTATTTTGAAAATACTAACGATACAAAAGGAGTACATTTTGAAAGTAATTCTGAGTACACAAAAGAATTATCTGATTGGAGTGGGCCTAATTGTATAGCAGAAGTGTCATCTATGCATATGTCCAATTGCCAGGAGGGATTATCACTTCTTTTGGATAATGCTATTTGTAATGATGAGATATCATCATGTTGTAAACATGATGCAAACGAGTTAACAGAATTAAAGAAAGTTGATTAAATTAATATAAAAATCGTTTATCATTAACTGTTTATTAAACAATTGATTCTAGACTGGTAATATGGGAAACATAAATAACATGGAGTTATTAATATGTTGAAACTACGTTATATTGTGGTATCTCTTGCATTATTTGCTTCTGGAATCATTACTGGTGGTATTGTTAACAATTTTGCCCAAGCTGATGAAAATTCAAAAAGCGAGCCATATTTACAAAATACATATTTTACTCTTGATAGACTAACTACTAATAGATTTGTAGAGCAATTAGCAACTGATATATTTTATGAAAATACCGGGCAAGTTGCAAGGGTGATTATGGAATAGGAATGTCATTTATTGACTATTTATTATGTAATGGGCATATAGATAAGGATATATACAATATTTTATGTGCCCCACATAACAATATTGACGATATTGATGGTCTCATAGTTTCTACTACTGATTTATCTGAGGACGATTTAGTAAAACTAAAATGCAATTACTATCACTTGGCATATACTGATTTGAATAGTTTTGTCCCATTGGATGATATAGATTATTCTAAATTGGAACATCTGCTTGCCATACCATTTTCAATAAATAATAATATTATAAAAATAGCAATAAGTAATGCTGAAGATTTAGTTGTTAAGGATAAAATTAATTATTATATAACTTCTATTGATAAATTTAGAAATATAAATATACAGTATTTTATAGCTACGAAAAATAGAATAAAACAAGTATTTCAGGAATTATTATACTCTAATAATAACGAAATAAATAATATAATTACAGATGCAATTAATTTAAATGCTTCTGATATTCATATAACACCATTTCAAGATGTTTTTGTTATAATGCTAAGAATAGATGGTGAGTTAGTTGATTATAAAACATTTTCAATTGCTGAATATCAAACAATTGTAGTATCATTGAAAGTCAAGTCTAACTTAGACATAGCTGAGAATAGGCGGCCGCAATCTGGACAATTTTGTATTAATAAAGTCGACTTACGTGTTTCTACTCATCCTACAATATATGGAGAAAATATAGTTATTCGTATATTAAATAAAAATGATTATAACTTAAGTATAGAATCATTAGGATTTACTAAAGATGAAGTAGAATATTTTAAAAAAGTGGTGCAGCTGAGTCAAGGTATAATAATATTCTGTGGCCCTACTGGATCAGGTAAAACAACATCAATTTATTCATTGATGGAACTGATAGATAAGAAATCAAGAAATGTAATGACGTTGGAAGATCCAATAGAATATAAAATGGCAAATGTTAAACAAACTGAAATTAAACAAGGAGTATTAGACTTTGCTTCAGGAGTAAGATCATTATTACGACAAGATCCTGATGTAATATTTATCGGAGAAATAAGGGATGAAGAGACTGCTCAGATGGCTATCAGAGCATCAATGACTGGACACTTAGTATTTACTACTATACATGCTAATGATAGTATAGGAGCAATATTTAGATTAAAACATTTTAATATACAATCGTCATTTATTGCAGAAAATATTATAGCTATAATATCTCAAAGACTAATTAAGAAAATATCATGTAATGGCAGAACAATTATTAGTGAAATACTTAAACCAGATAGTAAGATGAACAGTTTGATCAGCAATAATGCTAGTAGAATGGAATTATCAGAATATGCAGTAAATACATTAAATTTTAAGACAATAAAAGATGACGCTATACAAAAAGCAACACAAAATATAATATCAATAGAGGAATTGAAAAGTAAATATAATATATATGTAGAATAGTAAAACATTATAATTACCAATGTTAAGTTACTATAAGGATAGTAATATGTTTATATTATTAAGCACAGGATATATAACTATATTGTATCTTGTTTATTATATTTATAAACTAAAACAATTGTCCCATACAAACACATTCCATTACTTCTATGAGAATCTTGTCTCGTTTATTACACACAATAATTATTATTAAATTAATTATTTACATTATCTATTATTAGTTAAACAATTTGAATAGCTATTCCCGAGTATATAGAAATGATACTATACATAACTGTACTATTCTAGCATACATTATAGATATAAAGTATCCGAAACTATCTAATACAATTGTTTTCTTATAGTCTTTTACTTCTAATACTTGTTTTATTTTAGCATATATTAAATCATGTAATATTAATATTATAACTGCAATTACTGCTTCAATTCTATGTTCTTGCTCTTTATAATATATTAA
>CACYBM010000024.1 GCA_902772645.1 uncultured Pseudomonadota bacterium
CCTCCACCATGCGGGTGTAGCTCAGTGGTAGAGCACCAGCCTTCCAAGCTAGTAACGTGAGTTCGATCCTCATCACCCGCTCCATTCCCTTCTAGTTTTAAGGTATTGTAGTGTTGTTAAATAAGCTTAGGACTCCTGAGTTTTGGAGTAATCATCAAAGTATTTTAAGTAAGTGCCTCAGTCCAGTGGCTGAATTAATAAACTATATATCTAATATAAAACATAATTCTATTACTTCCAAACAAGTATCAGTACCGGTAATAGGAATAGACAGTGCAATAATTAGTGGAGCTGGAAAAACTCCAGTTATTGATTTAGTCTGTGAAATGTTGAAACAGTATAATTATAATCCTCACATATTAACTTCAAGTCATAGTGGATATGTTGATAATGTATTGCAAGTTGATCCGAATTTACATTCGTATTTACAAGTTGGAGATGAATCATTACTATCAGCTAGAGTAGTACCAACTTGGGTTGGTAAGAACCGTATAAAAGCTAGTAATGCAGCAATAAGTGCTGGAGCTGATGTATTAGTGATTGATGATTGGTTAAAGAATAATTATTTAATAAAAGACTATCGAGTACTTGTAATAGACTCTGAACAAATGTTTGGTAATGAGTGCTTGTTTCCAGCTGGACCATTAATGCATAAAATAGATGCATCTATAAGATCATCTGACTCAGTAATAATAATAGGTAATTATAATGAATTGTTAGAAAATAATATTAAAGAAATAAAAGAAAATATACAAATATTTAGAGCTAAAATGGAAACAGTTGATAAAGTTCCAGTAGAAAATAATAGGATAATAGCATTTTGTGGATTAGGGTATCCTAATAAATTTAAGAATACTCTTCAGGAATGTGGTTATAAGATTTTAGACTTTTTAAAATTTTCAGATCATCATCCTTATACAATAACTGAAATCAAACGGTTAATAAATATAGCTAAAAATAACGGCGCAACTCTAATAACGACAACTAAAGACTATGTGAAAATTCCAGAAATATTTAAAAAAGAAATCAAAATAATACAAATAAAATTAAAATTGGAGAACAATGATTTTTGCGATTGTTTAATAAATAAAATTAAATCTGGTTTATAATTTTTATAGAGTACAATTTAGTATCTTGCAAATATGCAATCAATATAATGCGAATAAAGTGTCTGGTATCATATAAGAAAGATACTACATAATTAATGTAGTACCGAATATTGCCCCTCAAATTTTTTGAATTGTTAATGATAATTCATTGATTATTTGTGTAATAAATTGTATTAATAAATTATAATTTGTAACCTGATTGTTATTAGTAATAGTACTAGCTTTAGTATTACAATTAGTTTGATATTCTTTTAAATATTTAATAATTGAGTTACCAATATTTTTACATTTGTTTATATGTTCAGGTAATTCATTGCTTCTTACTGATCCTGAAGCAAATAATCTATACCCAGAATATTCTATGTTAGTTAAAAGTTGTTGATTGTAAGTGCCAAATGTTCCACCATAGATTGAACCAAATGCTTTAATCATGTGTTGTTTTATTTGTATAATATAGGTCTCTAATTGTTGAGCAATCTTATTAAGTTCTAAAATTTTACTACGTGTATTATTCTGTATTACTGTCGGATTATCTACTGGCACAGAATTTCTTTGAGGAGTTGTTGGTCTAGTAGAATTTTGTGAACTAGGTATTGATTGATTCTTAACCATGTTAGTTTTTGCTAGTATTGAGTTTAATGGCTGCATAGTATTGGTAACCTGTGCAGGGTTACTATTATTATAAACTGGTATATTTGTGTTTACTTTATCTGAGTTATTGGCAACTTTCTGTTGTATTACAGGTTTATATTGTTTTACTAGATTAGAATTAGGTATTGTTTGGGAACTGAACATATTCAATCTATCTGGATTCAATTTACCAGGTAAATTAGTAGTATTACTTACAGATGCAACTTGTCTATTTGCATATATATTTGCTTGATTTTTAATCATTGCGCTCTGATTATATGCGTTTTGTGTGTATTGTTGTGATTCTATTTTAGTCTGATTCTTAGGTTCAAATTGGTTAATTCTTTTTTTATCTAAGGTCTTTTGTTGTACGGATGTGCTAATAGGTACATTAATTTTCTTTTCATATATTTGTTTTTTATTTTGTATTACCGCACTTGATGTTACTGGTGCATTAAATTGCTGTTCTGTATTACAAGAGTAACAAATGTTTGCATTGTATTCAAATACAACTAACAGGGATAATAAAATTTTACTGTAATTTTTCATATTACATTTATTGAAAACACTTACTGATATCAGTGTACATGGTATTTATTAAAATATAGTAAATATAAGCAGAACTGTAATTTCAATTGTTATTCCATTGAGAATAGTAAAAGCATAGAACTTAATTGGTATGCTGTTTTAATTAATACGTGTTGTTTTTTTGAACTAATTTTTAATATTTTTTAACATTTTTTTAATAGTTTTTAGCATTTGATAATTAATAATTTATTTGATAGAATACAATGTGAATAGTGATTTTTTTTATTAATAATTTTATGAATAGTAAGTTTATTAAAACCATATTAGTTTGTATAAATGCGTGCAGTTTAGGAATTATTTGCTAGAATATGTAAGCAATAAATAATCATCCAAATAATGGGAAATAGCTGAATTTTCTGAATCAAACTCTGATTCATGTGGATAAAAAAAGAGATTATAATATAGTTTTTGATTTGTAATAACATTATGAGTTATTATAGTGAATTAGTAATTTAGTAATGTTATTACAATTGATCTATTAAATAACAACACAATAAGACTTAAGAATATGACAAGTATACTATATAATAGTATAGTAATTACATAATTAGTGAATGTTCTATTATCAATGCTTAGTAAATTGTGCATAGCATTGGTTGGATTAATTATTATAATTTCATTAGTATTACTATCTTATTAATGGTTGTATAATAACTTCTATACCATGAAAAAACTGCTTATTATTTCTGTTTGTAAGCTGCGCGTTTTATTCTATCATTAATTCCAATTCCTATTCCAAAATTTGGTATTGGCATTATTGCGATTCCATTATACTTATTTGGATTATCTAATTTACTTAGAGTTGAGAACAAGTTCTTAGCAGCTTCATATAAATCTCCTATTGCACTCAGGTTAGCATCATACTTATTGTTAGTGTTACCAAATGCAATAAATGCTTCTCCATCCTGTGGAGCTGTAGCATTAATTCTAAGTGGAAGATTAGGAGAGTAGTGCTTTTTCAACATACCAGGTGCAATTATGGTGTTATCATTATTATTAGTAGTATTAAATACTATATTAGTATTTAGAAAAGCTTCTATATCTTCATTAGATACTCCTCCTGGTCTTGATATTACATATGGTTTCCTAGTCAAATCTATTATAGTTGATTCTATCCCTATATTACATTCTCCACCATCTAATATTAATGGTATTTTATGTCCTATATCATTTTTTACCATTGAATAGGAAGTAGGACTAAGTTTATTTGAAGTATTAGCACTGGGAGCAGCAAGTGGTCCATTAAACTCACTAATTAAATCTATTGCTATTTT
The DNA here is from genome assembly GCA_902772645.1 of uncultured Pseudomonadota bacterium. Classification (GTDB taxonomy): domain Bacteria; phylum Pseudomonadota; class Alphaproteobacteria; order RUG11792; family RUG11792; genus RUG11792. The sequence goes on from CACYBM010000024.1 coordinate 3,602, forward strand.
ATGATATGGACATCTTAGTGCTACAGTTTTCAATCCTGATGTAACATATTTTGATATATTATTATTTGTTAACTTTAATACAATAGTTAATGGCTTCTTAACAATATTCCAGAAATAATTAGCTATGCTTTCAGATTCATTATCAAATTGTCCTATTGTTTTAGCCATATCAATTCCATTAACATGTACTATTAATGGATTGTAAGATGGTCTTCCTTTTACTCTATAAATCTTCTGTATTGCATCATCATTTGTAGCATCTCCAAACAAACCATAAACGGTATCAGTAGGGGCAGCCACTATCTCACCTTGTTTTAAATATTTAATGGCTTGCAAGAGTAATGAATCCATGGATATATTGTTTCATATAGGCATTAATATAATATTAATATAGCATATTTCATAGTAGAATATAACATCTCAAGTTTCATTTATTTTATAATATACATTTTATATTATAAAAATATAACTATTTGTTATTACAAGTAAAATAATTAATTAATAAGACGTTACGTTGAATAATACTACAAAATCTAATAATAAAGGTTTTAAATAGTATAACTTGTTCTATATGTAATATATAAAAGAAAATAACATTGTAAAAACATTAAATTATAAATAATAATTAATTATATATATCCATATTGTATGACATAGTTGAATGAATATTGTCCTATCACAACTATCAATTTATATATTACTAAAAATTTAATTCTATTTAATTACTATATGTTTATTTAATTTTCTAGAGATAACTAAGCATAATGTATCTTTTATGTGCTCAAAAAAAATATTTTTATAATTTTTAAAATTTTAATGACTTTTTAATTGTTAAGTTGTACTAATAGTAATTGAGATATGTGGTTGATACCTTATTTTGGGATGTTGGACAGTAATACTTTAGATTGGATAAAGTTATCAAACATACATGGTATTGGTAATAAAAAATTCTGGTCATTAATAAGATATTATAAAACAGCATCAGAGGCATTAAAACATGTATCTCTAGATGGTAATAATAAAGTATTTAATGATATTTTCATAGAAAAATTCCTTCATGATTATAAATGTAAAACAAATTTACTAACATATAATAATTTTCCTTATAAGTCAACATATTTTGAAACATATTGTCCTCCTGTATTGTATTACAGGGGAAATGTTAATATACTGAATGATAAACCTAGAATAGCTATAATTGGAGCTAGGAATTCTTCAATATCTGGCAAAACGATTGCTAGTATTATGGCGGAAAATTTAGCTCCACATTTCATTATAACTTCAGGAATGGCTCACGGTATTGATACTAGTGCATTAAAAGCTGCGCTCAATAAGGGCCATCCTGTTTTAGCAATACTACCGTTTGGTTTCGATAATATTTATCCTAAAGATAATACAAAATTATTTGAGAAAATTGCTGAGAACGGTCTTGTTATTACTTCTGTATTTCCTAATAAGACTCCTGATCCAGGTATGTTTCATGCGAGAAATAGATTGCTAGTACTATTATCCAAAGGTGTAGTCGTAATAGAAGCAGCTGTTAAATCTGGCACAATGTCTACTGCTAATTTAGCATTGGATTTTGGTATAGAAGTGATGGTAGTACCAGGTTCTCCTTTGGATCATAGGTATTATGGTTCTAATTTATTAATAAAAAATGGTGCTCCATTAGTACAAAATGCTCAAGATGTAATTGATATTATTGGTGGTAATAAGATGGTTAATAACACATTAAACATAAGTACAGAAGATATTGATACAGATATTGTAGATAAAAGTCATAGTACAAATATTAGCGATATTATATTGTCAAAATTATCAACTGTACCAACTACTATAGATGAATTAGTAATAGAGACAAAATTTACTGTACCTAAAATATTAGCAGCTGTTTCAGAATTAGTATTAGAAGGCAAAGTCATTAGAACTCCAAGTAATTCCTTAGTAATTTCATAATAAATGATAAATCCAAAGTTAAAGAACTATAATATTGGACATAGACAAAGAATTATAGGTAAATTAAAACATAATGGATATGAACAATTCGAAGATTATGAGATAGTAGAATTAATGTTATTTTTAATATTCAAAAGAAAAGACACAAAACCAATGGCTAAAATGTTGCTAGAAAGATTCAAAACAATTGAGAATATATTAAATGCCAATAATGAAGAGTTAATGAAAATACATGGAATCGGGCAATCAACTTGCAATGCATTAAAAATAATTAACAGTATAACTAAATATTTATTAAAATCTAGAGTAATTAATCATAATGTTATTTCTTGTTTTAATGATGTAATTAATTATCTCCAAGCAAACATGAAAGATCTTACTAATGAGGAAATAAGATTGTTATTAATTAACAATAAAAACATAATAATTGATGATATTTTGATACAAAAAGGAAGTACTGATCATGTAGAAGTATATCCCAAAGAAATACTCAAACACTGTATTAGTAAATGTGCTAAATCTATAATTTTGATTCACAATCATCCTAGTGGTGATCCCACCCCATCTACAAACGATATATACATTACAAACAAGATACAAGAGGCAACCAATGTTTTTAACATTACTTTATTCGATCATATTATAATTGGCGGAAATAAGTATATATCATTTAGAACTCTGAATTTATTAAATAACAATCCGTAAATAATTTAATTACATGATTAACTATGTGCATTTGATAATTATAAATCATTATATATTAAATAAGTGTTAAATTAACAATCTTGTGTATCTAATATGTATAAAATACTAGAAAAGATTATCTTTATTTGGTAATAAGTATTGTAGTAAATCACGAAATCAGTGTAGTATCAAATCGATAGGATTATAAATGTTTAAGTATTATGGCAACAACTACTCACACAAATAAAATGAACAAAGCAGAGCTAATAGCCAAGATGGCTTTTAATGCAGGTGTAAGTAAAGATATAGCGGCTAAAACACTGGATGCTTTTATGGATACTGTAATTCAAGCATTACGTGATAAACAGGAAGTACAATTGGTAGGATTTGGTTCTTTTTACATAGGATCCAGGAGTGCAGTTATGGCTCGTAATCCAAAAACTGGAGAACCAATACAAGTACCCGCGACTAATTTCCCTAAATTCAAAGCAGGGAAATTACTGAAAGACGCTGTAACAGCATAACAATTGTGTTATATATAGGCTCTTATGAGCCTATAATCCTCATTTTAGTATTACTAATATTTTAATTATGTGTGATATGTATCTATAATTATTCTGATTTTTGAAATTGGTAGATTGCTGATTGTTGGTATAAAATCATTTGTGTATGCTTTCATGATCATATAATCTTTCTGAATGCAATAGTTGTAAATTGTTGGATTATATTTGATATCATAATAGATTGCCTAACTGGTATTGATAATATTGTAAATATACTTTCTCGTGCCTATATAATTCTTGCAAATTTGAATTAAGTAAATTACTGGTTGTTTGTGTAAAACATTAAATTATTATCTAATTGTAGTATGGACAACATTATATATATAATTTTTTATAGTATGACAGAATATAATATGTGAAATTAAATATCTATAGGACTTTTCAGTCCTACATAATACAATCCAACTTGAAACTATTTTTATTTTCATTTTCTCTCAGTTTATTGGCTAATATAAGCAACTTAGATTTAGAAACTGGCTGCCCATTTAGCATGTATTGACTGTTTGGATAAATTAACTTCATATGTTCTGGTACTATACTAGAGATATTATAATTTTTGCCTCTTAAATACCGTATTACTTCATTAAAATCTACAAAATCATTCAATAAACTGATCCAACCAGGATAAGTAGTACTATTCTTTACATGTCTTTTAATATCATTGCTTAGCATATATTTATTTCTACTAATAGTTTTCGTTTTAGGTCTTATACCACATCTTGTTAAGAACTTATTAACAGCAGTTTCTGTTTTACCTAACTTTGAAGCGATTAACTTTATTTTTGTACCATTTTTAAACTCTTTTTTAAGAAAATCTACTTCACTTTTTGTCCACTTTTTCTTTAAATTATTTGATTTCTTAACATTTGTTTCATAACATAGTTTATTAGCTTGTGACATTTTGATATAATCATAAAAAATATATTTACCCCTCAATTATATGTTTGCAAATTATTACCTATATTACCAAGTAGAAAATACTCCCATCAAATTTATTATTAATTTACTTAAAATTATAACTTCTATATAAAATATACATTCTATTTTCCTTATCCTATAAAGAGAAAAATAATAATATATTGAAATATAGTATTAATATTAGAATCTTGTTTTTCAATGTATTAATAATAATTTACTATTTCATATTATAATGAAACAACCAAATGTACACTCCAAAATAATCAACATGAAATAAAGATTACAATTTAGTATTTCATTTTTACTAAAACATAGTATTTGAAAATAATTGCATTGTAAAAAGTCTTTATTAATTGTAAATTAGAGTAATATAAAAAACAATATTACAAAAAACAAATAAAAATACAAAAGATATGCTTAGTAAGTGTACTATGCAGTAAATATACTAATATAAATTAAAATACAATACATAAAGTACTAAATTAATTAATAAAAAAATGTTAAGTAATTATGAGTTTAAAATACAAGTAACATTAATATAAATAAGGATAATAAATATAAATAAAATGATAAATTTTTTGATTTCTTTCATATCATCTGAGTACTTTCCTAACAGCATGGTAAATATTTGATACAACAAGCATGTATATTTAGAAACTTCATGAAAAGCCACTATTAAGTATTATTATATTTTATAATAGTACCAAAATCTTTATGATTATTCATAAACAAATTACCGATATCTTTGACTAAATGTTTAATTCTACTTAGTTAATATAATAACACAAGTAAAATTATAACATTAATACAAATTTGTACCTAATATAATTAAAGCTACTGATATAATATTACATAACAATGATTGCATTAAGTAACTCTCATACACTCAGACGTCCATATCAGGACGTCCTATTTTTTGTTACATGATATATTTTATTGTAGTACTAGTTATAATTTTTATTCTGTTTTACTTTCTTCTTTATTTGATTCATCTTCAGATTTCTTTTCTTCTTCTGCTTTGGTTTCATCTTTCTTTTCTTCTTTTTTATTAGCTTCCTTGTCCTTTTTCTCTTCGTCCTTATTTCCTTCTCCGTCTTTTTTGTCGTCTTTCTTATCTTTGTCTTCTTCTTTCTTATTATCTTTCTTTTTTTCCTCTTCTTTATTGTTCTCTGCTTCCTTCTTTACGTCTTTATCGCCTTGTTCTGCTGATTCATTTTTATTTTTTTCTTCATTATTTGTTTCTTCTCTTTTATCTTTGTCTTCTTCTTTTTGGCCAAATAGCTTGGCTAATAAACCCGTGTCTTTATCTTTATTTGCTTCTTCACCCTTATCTTTATTTTCATCTGTTACTGGTGTGCTTTGATCTACTGTCTTATTGTCATCACTTGAATAAGCTCCAGAAATTGCTATTAATAATGACAATAACACTAATTGCATTTTCATATGAATATCTCCTCTTAAAACACCGTGGGTTAAAATACCCATCCATTATTCATTCTAAACCCAATGTGTAAAAAAATGGTTAATTTTTATATTAATCTCCATTTAATATATCTAAATTTATGTGTTTTTGGTAGCAGCAAAGTAACATAACACAATTAGTTGGCTAAAAAATATTACTAACACCTTTACAAATTCAATACTAGCATATAAATAAGAGATATTGTATATAATTTATGGGCTAAAATAGTACTAACACACTTACAGCTTCAATGTTAACATATAAGTGAGATGTACTGTCGTACGTTGCTTAATTCCAATAATATTTTTAATTGAAAAGTAAAAGGGGTAGTAATATGATTAATTTAATAATAAAAAATGCTGAAAAACAAGTAATAACATTAGATATACTAAAATCTCATTTGAGAATTGCTCACAATTATGAGGATGAGTATTTAAATAATATAATTGATACTGCTACTGGTGTTCTAGAAAGTAATTTAGAGTTATCAATATTGTATAAAACATATAAATACGTAATAAGTAATTATAATATCAATTATCCAATTACTTTGCCTATTAAAAATGTGAAGAATATAGAGATTGTAGTTGATTCTGTAAATAACCAGTTATCATTTGAGACTAATGCGAAATGTGAAGTAAAACTAAATAGTACTATTGGCAAACTTCCAATAAACATAGAATACATTGCTGGCTTTACTAATAACACGGAAGAAATTCCAAAAGATCTAAAACTATCAGTTTTGCAAATATCTAAAAATATTTATGATAATTCTGAGGATTATGTGTTAGATTCTAAGTATATTCAGAATATAATACAAAAGTATAAACAATTACATTTATAGTAAAGTAGTAACTTTGATCTAAATAATAACTATATATCAATCATATAAATATAAATCATATAAATAAGGAGTAAAATCATGCAAAGTATGAGATCCGCGTTAACAGAATCAGTTTTTCTGTTAACATTAAATAATAATATAAAAAACAGTCTGACTTATAAGGCATACAATATATGTTATAAGAGTAATGCTTGTATTATACCAATAAGTATAGTGAATAATATCACATCCTATGAAGTTATTATTCCCAAACCACCGCCCGTATTTCATTATATATCATTTGTAGGCATAGAATGGAACAATAAAGAATATAAATTCACAAGTTCATTGCAAGTATATAAAGAGTATTTTTTGAGAAGTACTGTTGTATTAATACAGTAACAACAATTGATATGCGTTTAACTAGAATTGTATATTTACAAATTATTAATTATTTAGTAGAATATAATTATAGAATGTATATAAAGGTTTTATCATGAATAATTTATTAAAATTATCACTAATTAGCGTAGTAACTCTAAGTGGCGCGAATATTGGAAATAGCATGATGATGAATCAAAATCAAATCATGCAACCAAATTTTAACAAAGAGAATATGATGAATGGTGCCAATAATGCTATGGTACTTATACACAAACACAATAATAATTGTATTCATAACAATAACAATATTGCCATAGGAAAACAAAATAATATGGCAAATGGTATGCAAATTATACCAGTGCAAAATAATGTATTTAACAATAACTGCAAAAATAATGTAGTACAGAATGGTATGAATCAAGTACAAATGAATAATAACTTTGTAAACAATAATATGAACAATAACCAAATAATAAACAAAAATGGCATGGTGTGGAATGGTATGAACCAAGTACCAGTAAATAATAATCAAGTTGTTAACCAAAATATAATGAACGGTAATAATGTATCAAACATGAAAGTTCAGCCAATGACAAATGGTAATAATGTTGTATTTAATAACAACCAAAATTTTAATAATCAGAATTTTATAATGAACGGGTTGAATAAAGTCCCTGTAAATAATAATATAATCATAATGACGAACAAAAATCAAGTATTGTGCAATAATGGATTAATAACAAATATGATGAATCTAAATAAACAAAATTTGAATGGATCTCAAATTGATAATACCAATAGTAACAATATAGTAAATAAAAATATAAATGAAATGCAAAAATGGATAAGTCAGTATATAAAAAAAGATACTTCAACTACTAATAATAATGTAAGTGATCAAACATTGAATGATATGAAGAAGTTATTAACACCAAAATTAGAGCTGAAATTAAAAGAAAAATACAAAAAGCCAGGTACGAGTTTATCTGTTAAAATTATAAAAAAACGGATTTTACAAAATAAAAGAATAAGCTATATAATTGATACTAAAGAAAAAGATCTGTTTTTAGCACACTTAAGCAGAGCATTTCAAATTTTTGAAAATAATATTAAATATAAAATTACAGGGTTGAAACTTCCTGGATTAAATAATATTGGTGCAACTTGTTATATGAATTCTACTTTACAATGGTTCGCAAATAATCCTCAATTAATGAGGGATTTATTTGTTAGTGTTGCCTATCAATTTAATAAGCTAATTAACGGAAATAACCAAGTGTATAGCTTTGCACTTGAATTTGTAAATCTCATGGCAGAGTTAGTAAATAGAGCATTTCCTGAAAGTATATATGAACAAGTAATTAATCCTGTAGCCATTTCGCCAGAAACCTTTAAAGAAATTTTGAGTACAGTGAATCCATTGTTTGCAGGAGTTGCTGCAAATGATTCAAAAGATTTACTCAACTTTTTGCAAGAAACTATTCATCAAGTATTGAATATCGTAAATAATAATGTTTCTTCTAATATAGATACTAATGGATTAAATCAAACGAATGAGCAGTTAATGTTCAATCGTTTTATGGATGAATATAATAATAATTTTTCATCACCAATATCGAGGAATACATATGGTATAATTGAATCGTTTACTAAATGTTTAGGATGCAATATACAAAAATACAACTTCCAAGTTATGAGCTTTCTAGAGTTTCCATTACGGCAGGTTCATGATTATGTATATGGCCCTAATCAAACAATGTTTAACCAAATAAACTTAGATCAGTGTTTTTCATATAATTGCAAGATTGATAGAATGACTGGTGAAAATCAAATGTGGTGTAATGGTTGTAATGGATTACAGGATAGCTTATATCAAACACAAATTCATTCTTTACCGGATACTTTGATATTACATCTTAATAGGGGGAAAGGTGCTGTAGATCGTATACCAATCTATTTGCAAGATGTTATTGATTTTGGAAATTATGTGCAACATGGTAAAGATAATTCTAAAGGTTTTTTAAACAGAATTGTCATGCATCTGGGACCAAGTAGTATGTCTGGTCATTTTGTATGTTTAAGTAGGGATTCTATTAATTCTCCTTGGATTATGTACAATGATAGCAGTGTAAGTGAAGCAAGTCAGGATACAGTGAATGCAATGTTGAATAACTATTGTAATAACAGTATACCTTATATTTTATCTTATAAAAAAATCAGCGATAACGATTTGAACAATAGCTTGCAAATACTATGTAATGAAATGAGTAACTTAAATGCAAATAATACATTATTAAATAAAATTAATTATAAGCAAAAAATAATTAATGAAATTCAGTATGCATTAAATATGCAAAATATGCGTGATCTTGAGAAGATACAATATATGAACATGATGAATGGCATGAACATGAACATGGTGAATAACATGAACAACATGAACATGGGAAATAATATGAACATGGGCATGAATATGCACATGAACATGATGAATAACATAAACATGGGCATGAATATGGCTAGCAATAACAACATGAAGTTTAACAATAATATGATGATGAATGGTCAGAATATGATGTTTGTTAATAATAATGGAATAAATAACAACTTTAATAATAATGTAAACAACTTCAATAATAATAATATGAATCAAAACATGAATAACTTTAATAATAACAATATAGCAAATAATAATGTAAATAAATTTAACAATAATGGTATGAACAATATGGTAAATAATAATATGAATCAACAAATCAAAGTAAATATAAATATGAATACAGATCAATTGTTAATGAACATATTTAACAATAGGAAGGCCAACAAATCAACTATAGACTTTAATTGGGCTATGCAACAATTCAAGTATGCAGATTATAATAAATGGAATTTGTCACAAATGAACTATACACAAACGGAAAATTATGTCAACAACTTATTACAAGACACATTCGATTTCATTCACAATTACTCAACAAAGTCTAATAAAGGTATTTGTACACAATTTGCAAGTGCATGGAATAATGTTCTTAATATTTTGAAAAATAAACAAATGCAAGGCAATGATTTTTTAAAATTGTATTCCATAATTGACAAATTAACACAAGAGAATAATACAATGAATGGGAATAATACAATAAATATACTGGAATTATTTAATATATATGTGCCAAAAGATTATGAAAAAATAAATATACAAATGGATATAAATACTTTATACAAGTATATGATTTACAATCAAGTTACTAATTGTAAAGAATTAACAATAACAACTAAGGAATTTTATAAGCAATTTAATACAGCAGATCGTATTTCATCTGGACGATTAGTTTTAGATAATTATACATTTGCTGAATATACTACAAAATTATTACGTGAAATGATTAGATTTATTAATGGGTATTCAACTAAAATAAACAAAAATGCTTGTGATAAATTTGCAAAGGCATGGGCTATTGTATTGAAAAATGCACCCAAAATAATAAACATGGCTAAAAAGAAAAAATATAAAGATGCTTTAACTTATTTATATAATAAATATAAAGAATTCACAATGTACAATAATTTTAATTCTAATGGCAAGAAAGTTAATATATTAATGCTATTCAATATAAACGTTGGATATATGATGAATAACATTAAGTAATATTAAAATGTCTAAACAATTGAGTTTGATCTAATTACAAAAGAGTGTCATGGATTGGTTTTTACTATGGAAGTGGCACTTAAATTGTTCGTGTTCATATTGTATTTTCATAGTTTGTATATTGTGATTAGCATATAATTATTTGTTGTATAATATCATTGTAATTTGTTGCAATTTATGTATTTAATAATATGCTTAATATTTTAATTGAAAATAAAGTATATTTTGATAATAGAACAATTAATTTAAATAATAGTATAGTAATGGTGTTATTATCCACTATACTGTTATCGTTGTCTAGTAGGATATCTTTACCAGTAGGAGTAGTGCCTATTACAGCACAGACTTTGGCTGCTTATATTATTGGTTTCTATTTAAAACCAAATGAATCGTTCTCAGCAGGATTAAGTTGGATTATGCTTGGAATATCAGGAATGCCAGTATTTGCTCCAGGATTTATATCTCCATTAACATGTGCTTCATTTGGATACATTATTGGTATGATGTTCGGTATGCCATTAATGAAAGCAAGTAGTAATATAGTATTATCCTGTATTATATGTTACTTGATTACTCATATATTTGGATGTTGCTGGTTATACAACTTTGTACATTCTTGGGACTTAGTCTTCAAATTTGGAGTTTATCCTTTCATAATTGGAGAATGCTGCAAAGTAGCTGTACTTGTCGGCATTAACAGGATTGGGCTAAAAAAGTAATTGCATTCTTTCACAATTTGTTACATAATAGTAGTATACAGACCGAGGCTGGGTAGCTCAGTTGGTAGAGCACCGGATTCATACCCCGGCGGTCGTGGGTTCGACTCCCGCCCCAGCTACCAATTTTCATAAATAGGTGTCATTTGAAGATAAGTGCTAGTGATATAAGAATAGGTGATGTGCTAGAGTGTAATGACAAGCTCTGGGTTGTTTTAAAAGTGCAACATGTAAAACCAGGCAAAGGTGGAGCATTTGCTCAAACTGAAATGAAAGCTTTGAAAGACGGTCAGAGATTAAATGAACGATTTAGGACAGTTGACACAGTAGAAAAAGTATTTCTGGAGGAATTAGATTTTCAGTTCCTATATAAGGATGGTAATGACCTTTTCTTTATGAATCAATCTACATTTAATCAAATACAATTGCCAGTTGATATGATTGGTTATAGTGCAGCATTTCTGGAAGATGGTATGATTGTAAAAGTCTGTATGTATGAGAATAATCCAATAAGCGTAAAGTTGCCACAATCTGTAATACTAGAAATAGTTGAAGCAGATCCAGTAGTTAAGGGTCAAACTGCAACTTCTTCATATAAGCCAGCCTTATTATCAAATGGTGTGAAAATAATGGTTCCACAACATATAGAAGCAGGTACAAGAGTAGTTGTTAATACATCTGATGGTTCCTATGTTGAAAGAGCTAAATAATTAATGATTGGCAGTAGTTTTGAGCCCAAATCTTATACCGCTGAACTCTTTGCTATGAAAAAGGCGGCAAATAGAGCTGCAATGGGATTAGTCAGGGATTTCGGTGAACTGGAAAAATTGCAAGTATCTCGTAAGGGAGTTGGTGATTATGTTACGTCAGCTGATATTAGAGCTGAAAAAAAGATAATGGATACTTTGTCAGGGTTTGATTTTAAATATTCTTTTCTTAGTGAAGAAGCTGGAGTAAAAGAAACTGAAGATAAATACCACAAGTGGATTATAGACCCAATAGATGGTACCAACAATTTCAGAAGAGGTATTCCTTATTTTTGTACTAGTATAGCACTAATAGATAATGTCACATCAGTTGTAGGACTTATATTAGACCCAATAAGAGGATCATGTTATAAGGCAGCCGCTAACTCTGGAGCATTTGTCGATGGTAGGAATAGATTAAGAGTATCAAAAGTTAACTCTATTAGAGAAGCATTGGTAGCTTACAATAATATTTCATACGATATAGTAGGCAAAATGTCTGATGCAAAAGCTATATTAAGAAAAACCGGGTCAGTAGCTTTAGATTTAGCATTCTTAGCAGCTGGTAAATATGACGTAGTAATTGCTCATGAAGTGTCACTATGGGATATAGCAGCTGGCATAGTACTTATAAGAGAAGCAGGGGGATTCGTAAGATATAAAGTATTACCAAATGATAAGTACGACTTGATAGCCACATCATCATTCAAATTACTAAACCAAGTACCATTTAAGATTTAAATTGTTTTATATAGCATTTTATTGTATATTATTATTTTTTTGCCGTGTGGACGTTAGCATCTTATATTAAATAATTGGCAGTAATAGTACATTATTAAATGTATATAATATGTAAATTTGATGCGCTGTGTATGGTTGTGAGTAATGTATAATGTGATATTATCATTTTTTAAATTTCTAAAAGTAGAAATAGGAGAAATAGTTATAAATTGGAAGGTAAAAGTACTATGAAACTGGTAGAATTCTATATTAGTAGGATATGATAATTTATAACGCTATTGTGTATGTTACAGATTTTTAATAAAAAATACGTAACTATTATATTACCAACAAAATAAGTAGAATATTATGTTATTCAATAACAATTATTATACAAAAGATTTTTAATTATTAACTATTTCTTAACATTTAACTTATACATTAAAATTAATGGTTATCACTTTATAAAAAATTATAAATATGAATAAATTTAAAATCTTAATAGCATACACGGGCCTAATTGTGTGCAATAGTATTAATATCAAGGTTGCAAATACAGAATCGTATTGATATTAATTCTACAAATATTAGAACCAAATGTTTTTATTATTAATTAAATTTATAGTATAAAAACTATAAAAATAAACATATAAAGTGAAATGATAACTAGCCAATTTTAATTGCTCAATAAAAGTAGCAAAAAATATAAAAAGAGACAAAAATAGTGCAATCTGTTGTTATCAAAACTGAAGATAGTAATAAATTGTTATAGTAAAAAAAGAATGTGCTAAAGGAAGACCATAGAAGCTGATAAAAATTTTTTAAAAATGATATTATTTGCAGAACAAATTTTAAGTAAAACATTGAATTAATTTATAATAATTATATTACGATACATATTATTACTTAGTAACTACTACTTATCTAAATATATGTAATATTATCGAAATTTTTGCTTATTTATATTCTTTGTTTTAAAATGGATATAAAAGAAAAAATGTAAAGGATTTATTTAACTCTTTAAAAATATGTAGTAATAAATAAGTATTATATGTTAATTTACGATCATGTTTATACACTATAAATAGTGGACTTTATTTGTTAAAACACTAATAATTGAAAACATAATAATCTGATTATTATAAATCACTTATCTCGTGAGTTATATAGACGTTCAGTATTCTGTGTATGCACGTTTACATTATTTTAGTACCACACGTTAACATGAAGTGTATAATAAAGATATTACAATACATGCTATGTTGTCAATAAATGTCACACCAAGTATTACAGACAAATTATAATAATACAAATCGAAATATTACAGATATTTATCAAGATATAGGAGTTTGTGTCAAGCCATATTATAAACCTCGTTTAAAATTATTTAGATCATTAATTGGTAACACAGTTACAGATGCTTTGTTATATATGCCAACTTCTACTACTGAAGTATTTAAAATTAACGAATTATCACATGAATATATTAATCAACAAGTAATAGTTACTGTCACTATAGATAACATAGAACTTCCGAAGTATTCTAGCAATAAACCAATATTAATGTTGGGTCATATATGTGAAAAGGCTATAGAATTACTGTTTTTTAATTATAAACCATCATATTTAAAAGGAATCTTTTACATAGGATGTAAACTTCAATTAATTGGACAATTAACAAAGTCTAATTTTGGGAACTACCAAATGATAAATCCAAAAAAAGCCAATTTTAAAACAAATGCCGGTATATATAATATATATCCATTGAAAAATGGAGTAACTCAAGATTGTATTTATTCAATTACAGAAAATGCTCTTGAAATACTAAATAGTTATGATATAAAAGAGTGGTTACCTGAGTATATAATTAATAAATATAATTTTTATTCTTTTTACAAATCGTTAGTAGAAATACATAAACCAAATACTAATAATATTAGTTTAATTAATAATACTTATCGTAGAAGAATATGTTTTGATGAAATATTAGCTGAACAAATTGCAATACAAATAAACAAAACACAAGAAAGTAAATGCAATGGTATTAATGGATCAATAACGTTGTTAAAAGATTTTATAAAAACTTTACCATTTGAATTAACAAATTCTCAAGTAAACGCAATTAATGAAATAATAAATGATATGAAAAAGAATGTTCCTATGAAACGATTACTTCAAGGAGATGTTGGATCTGGCAAAACGATAGTAGCAATATTAGCTATGTTATATGTAATAAATAATGGATATCAATGTGCTCTACTTGTACCAACTGAAATGTTAGCGAGACAACATTATAATAATATCATTAATTATTTAAATAATATTAGTGTTGAAATATTAACGGCGAATGAAAAAGGAAAGGTAAGAACTAGAATTTTAAGAGGATTAAAAGATAATACTGTTAAAATAGTTGTTGGTACTCATGCTTTATTTAATAATAAATTAGAATTTAATAATTTAGGACTAGTAATAGTTGACGAGCAACATAGATTTGGAGTTAATCAAAGACTATCATTAATTAACAAGGGAAATAACCCTCATATACTAAGTATGACAGCTACTCCAATACCAAGGACAATAATAATGTCAATGCATGGTGATATAGATGTCTCATCAATAGAAAGTAAACCTATTGGCAGAAGGGACATTATAACAACATCATTAAGTTTAGATAAAATAAATGAATTAATTAGTGCTATACGAAGAATATTAGAAAAAGGAGAAAAAGTATATTGGGTGTGTCCATTAATAGAAGATAGCGAAAAACTTGACTATACTTGTGTTATTGAACGTCATGCCTTCCTAAAACAGTATTTTGGAAATGATGTAGAAATGCTTCATGGGAAAATGAATGCTAGTGAAAAACAGCAAATATTCAATAAATTTAATTCTAATAATATTAATGTATTGGTATCCACCACTGTAATAGAAGTAGGTATAGATGTTCCAAATGCTACAGTTATTATAATTGAGAACGCAGAGCGTTTCGGATTAGCACAGTTACATCAATTACGTGGCAGAGTAGGACGTAGTTCTCTGCAGTCATATTGTATATTACTATACGATAAACATTGTTCTAATATAGCACGCCAGAGAATTAAGATAATGTGTCATACTAATAGCGGATTTAAAATAGCTGAGTATGATTTGAAATTCAGAGGTGGAGGAGAAATAAACGGTATAAAACAAAGCGGTATGAAGAAGTATAAAACATTTGATTACAATAATATTGAAGATCAAAATATAATCAATGAATATATAATAGAAGCAAATAAATTAGCAAAAAGTATTGTTAAATTAAACAGCATAGCATTATATAGCGATTGTTTAAAAATATTTAAACCAAATTTTTCTTTAAATATAAATAAATCATTTTGATTAATAGCAATATTAATGGAGCAATATTAGAGAAGTAAGAAATTATTGGCCTTTTATTAATTAATATTACATTTCACAAGTACAGATTTAAGCATAGCTTCTGGTAGTATGATTCTACTTGGTATTACTACATGAGTTGAAACAAGTATTCTTTATAAATTAAACAGTGCTCTTGTTGTAAATTATTGCATTGTTGTAGATGAATTAATTAATAACTTGCGTTATAGTGAGTAATAATTCAAAAAACTAACCAACATATAAAATGTAAGGCACGTTATATAATAAGTTTCTTACACTATTTTTTTAAAATTGCAATTAATAATAATCAAATCATTATGTAACTAATTCTGGTATATTAATGTATTGATAATTTTATTATAATGTTATTTTTTTTTAATTACCACATGGTCATTAATAATAGCTTACAATTATTACTTCATTATTAATGCCATTTCTTTAATATTATCATTATAATATCACCTTCTAATATATCACATGCTTTCCTTATTGTTTGTAAATGTATCCAATTATTCTTTTTTACACAATTGTGAATAATTTACTATTACGCATGCTAAATATTTTTTCCCAATCTATTATAATCAACTGCAAATCGTTTGCTAACGCGTACGATCTGTATATTACGGCATTCATAAAAAAATGTAGATCGTTTCTGTTATCATGTAAGAGACTCGCATTTGATATTTGTTATCGTGAATATCCTGCGACAGGTCTATTTTACTATCATGGAAAAGATAATGCTATTTATATTTGTTATTTTATCTTGGAATATCCTACGGCAGATCGTTTTTCATCATTTGTTAAGAATGATGCTTCGTTTATCTTTTTCCATTCCGATTCCCTTCTGTTAGATAATGCTGGTATAGAATCTATATCGTATTCTAATTTCAAATTAGTATTAAATATTTGTTCAATCCAATTTGATAAAGCGTTAGCAAAAACATTTAATAATGGTATAACTGTCTCTTCCCAAAAATTGTGTCTAGCCTCTTTATAGTTAGAAAATGTTGCAGAACTCATTATTCCTATTAGTATTGGTGGTACTCCAAATGCTAGGGCTATTTCTTTTGCTGATAATTCCTTACCTGCTATGAAATCTAAGTCCTTGGGTGACAATCCCATTTCTTTCCATTGGAAATCTCCTTCAAGTAATAAAATCTTACCAGCATTTCTGCCGCCTTCATATAATGCTCTAAGATCATTTTTTAAATCATTCCTCTTCTGAGAATCTAATGAGTGCCTATACATTAGTGCTCCTGAAGGCCTTCCTCCATTCTGTAAAAATGATGTATTTTGTAATGCTATTGCATTATGCTGTTGTATAGAACTCATCGATACTTCTATGGGACTCATTCCATACCAATCATCTAATGGATTAAATAGCTTTATGTGTAATACATCAGAATTACCAGTTTCGTTATCAACCAAGAAAAATTTACTATTCTTATCAACGATATACTCATATCCTTGCGGAATAGTATCTTTCCCAGGAATAACTTTTACCCTATCAGGTCTTAGATTATAAATTTCCTTTGGATTATTGTCAGAATCTCTTACCACTGATATATAACAATTCCCATGCATTAGCAAATAAGAAATAGCTTCTTCAATGAATGTATTCCTCGCTTGCAAAGCGTTTGGTTTATTAAAAATATCTAATATTTCGTGTTTATATATTATTTCATCGACTTCTTGATCATCTTGTATTGACTTTAATATCCAGTCTACTGATGATATAGCTCTAGCGATTAATGTTATACATCTGAAAACTATTACATTCTTTTTGTATCCAGTATGTGCTAAGTCATTATAACTGAAGGATGACTTAGTATTTATCGTTTTATATGAAATTAAACTTGATTTTTTATGTAATTGTTCACACGAAACATCATTATTACTAAAATAATTCTTAAATATTTTATTAAACATATACCATATAATGCTTATTATTTTCCCATACATATTCAGTATGACATGTACAATTAAGAGTTTCCAAACACTAAAAAAGCCCATAAAATATTTTTATGATATTTAATGCTGATTAATTACTATGCGATATTATTTTATCCTTTATTATCAAATTTCTTATATTCTATTATTTAAATAAATATTTATTATACCTGTTTTAAAATTAGTATTTTTATATAATAATTATCTTTTACTACACTATAGTTTTCTATTGTTTATAATAATACAACTCAACACTTAATAACGTGATATTAAAAGACCTATATATATTACAATTATTTAGTTGATATATATTATAGTTTAAAGAGTTTATCTGGTTAATTAATAGCACAATTTGTATTACTGTATCATAAATACACCAAGGAAAAGATATATTCAATATATATATTTTTTCCATTGGGGATACTAATTAATTTTAATGCATACCAAAATTTTCTAAAACCTGATCATAGCTGATGTCATTAATCATATAATAAATTAAGGCCTCTTCGTATTTTTTAATTTCACTTAACAATTTTGATTTCGCTTCGGATTCTATACCATTGAATAACAAATCGGCATATGTTTTGCTTAATTCTATTTTATAGTTACTATATTTATCGTATTTTTGATTATATGTCAAATTAGCATCTTCAGCTTTATTTGCTTCCACTGCTGTATTTAGTGATTCAAATGTATCACGGTAATATTGTAGATCATTTCTTTGGACTGCATTTTCACTTCTATAACTGTTTTGATATTCAGAGCATAATGCACCATTGTTACACATGTATAAACCAGCTATCATGCTCATGGATGCAAACAATTTCAAAGTTTTCATAGTTTAACCTATTTTAATATACCTTTCAATTATTGGATATCATAAATTACTCAATACTACAAGATATTACTATAAAAATATTTTTTTATATTGTTAACTATTTATTAAATATTTTATATATATGTCAGTATACAAAATATCTATGCATTACATTTTATATTTTTTTATACTTTTATTTCATTATAAAATCCTCTTAACTATATTAAGATTTATTTAATTATATTATTTGTCATATATATTATATTAATATTTCTATATCATCTATTTAGTTCTTGATACTTGTTCAATAGATAGACCAATAACTAACAGATTTTTAGCTGTTTTTTGCTGCTATTACAGAACATAGCTTTTTCATGTTCTCCTCCAGCTAATCATTCTTATTTACCCTTTTCTAATCATTTCTATAACCACTCAGCAAATCCTTCATCATAGACAGTATCTGCAAAAGCTAAATTATCTCTTTCTATGTTTTCAATTAAACGTATCTATTTTATTTCTTTATAAGAAATATCTGCTAATTCCGTTAAACATTAATATATTAATAGTTATCACTGGACATAGTTTGTTACACGATACTAACTGATTGTTACACGAACTACGTTTGTTTTACGATCCTAACGGATTGTCACACGATGCTTACGCATTATCTTGCATTGCTTGAGCACTGTTACATGATTTTAGTGAATTGCCATGCGATATGCCAGTGTTGTTTACAAGATACTTCGTATTGCAATTAATATAAAATATTAGAATATTAGGATGTCCTTTGTTATATAAACTAAAGTGCATGTACCTTCTGTTTCCACACCGATAGGTGCAGTAAACACTTTAGTTATTATTATTAAA
>CACYBM010000025.1 GCA_902772645.1 uncultured Pseudomonadota bacterium
ATTAAACAAATCTTTTAATGATGTAGTAGTAGCATAAGTATTAGTATTACAAAACAAAGTAATACCTAATAGCAATGTCATCTTAATTAATTTATTTGATATAAATATCTTATCCATATTTACTATCGAATAAAATATTACTTACTATATTTAATTTACTCAGTAGAAATTAAATAAAAGTTAGTTATTAAATGGTTGAAGTGGCATATTTCTGAAATGCAAATTTATTTATATAGCAATAGTATTTTAAACAATTTTCACAAAAACTAAAATGTATTTTTATTAATTTGTTTATATTATTGTATTATTTAAAATCATAAGTAAATATTGTATAATATCGATGATGTGTTATTAATAATATATAATCATGAGTATGAAAGTCATAAGATGTCAAACAAATGGTAATGATTTTATAATAATGCCGAATGTACAGTTAAGTACTAAACAAATAATCCAAATGTGTGATAGACATTATGGCATAGGATGTGATCAACTTATTATGTTCAAGCAAGTAAATAAAAACACTTTCGAATTATTATTTTATAATAATGATGGTTTAATAGCTAACATGTGTGGTAATGGATCATGTGCTTTTACATTATTTGCCAATAAGTATATAAGTAAAAATATAAATGAATTTTATATACATGTTTGTAATAATCAATATAAAGCTACAATATTAAATAATAAAGTAAATATAAATTTCCCAATGCCATACTATATTAACAGTAATATCATATGTACTGGTAATTATCATAAAATATATGATATAAAAAATATAAAAAATTTTAAAAAAATACACAATAAATATCCAACATGTAATATACATTTTATAAAAGAGAATATTAAAGACAATTCAGTGAAAGTAATTACATACGAAAGAGGAGCTGGCAGAACATTAGCCTGCGGTTCTGGAGCAATAGCGATAGCATTTTTTTTGAATAAGAGTACAAAAATAATCCACGAAGGAGGAATATCAGAAGTTCTATTATCGCAAAACAGTATGCAGTTAATAACTGAACCCAGAATAGTGTGTGAGTGTGTTATATTATAATCATTCGATGAAAATCTTATGTGCTTATTTGTTTTCGTTTATAGATTGGAGAGTTAGGATGGTAAAAGACGATGTACCATTAAGCATTTTTATATATGATAGTGATTGTAATTCCATGGAAAACGATAGTATGCACAAAATTATGAGTAATACGACATATATGAATAATAATATTTTTTACAATATTAATATAAATACTAATATGAAATGTAAATAATAAACATTACAATATAAATGTACAAAATCATAATGAAATTTAGAAAAACAAATTTAAAAAACATAAACAAATAATAAACATGATCATTATTTAAATATTTAAACAATACAAAAAGTACAAAACCAGCAAATCTAATTACAATATCTTTTAAACTTAATTTAAAGAACAGTTTCTATCTTATATATAATACAACTAAAAGAAAATTATTAACTGGTTGGTATAATAAAGTAATACAACAAAATGTAGGAAATAGTTTAGACAAGATAAATAGTAAAGATGTACATCCATGTTTTAGAAACAGCACATTATAGAAGAGTATAAAAAATCTAAGGTGATACAGAAGATATCAAATACAAGTCAATCACATAGGCATTCTATTACATAATGATAGTATATAGGAAGGTATAAATCAGGATAAAACGTGTTTAAATAAGAAGAATAAAACAAAAAAGTACATAAGAATGACAATCTAGATGAATATACAAATCAATATAAAAGAAGTAATAAAAATTTTTCTGAAAAAAAATAAGAGATCGTCAGATTTAATAAACCGTCAGATCATCAATAAAAAATAATGTAGTATAATTGTCTAGTATAATGAATATAATAACACTGTAGTAAATATGACTACTTATGCAGTTGCTTTATCTGGAGGAGTTGATTCATCTACGACAGCTGCAATTTTATTAAATGAAGGGAATGAAGTGTTTGGAGTTACTATGCTAACTCAGTCAAGTGGCTGTCAATCAGTAATAGAGAATGCTTCTAATGTTGCTAAACAGCTTGGTATTAAACATTACATATGTGATGTTACTAATGAATTCCAAACTGAAGTCATAGATTACTTTATTCATTCTTACATTAATGGTACTACTCCTAATCCTTGTGCTATATGTAATAAGAAAATAAAATTAAATAAACTATTAATATTTGCCCAAGAAAAAGGTGCGGATTACTTGGCTACTGGACATTATGCAAGTATAGAGTATATTAATAATAATTTATATTTAAAAGAATCTAAAAATAAATTAAAAGACCAAAGTTATTTCTTATCTCTTACGTCCAAGGAGCATTTGAAGTATATTAAAACACCATTAAGTAAGATACAAGATAAGCTGGAAACAAGAGAATTGGCAAAGAAATTTGGTTTAAGTAATTTTCAATTAAAAGATAGTCAAGATGTATGTTTTATAAAGAATAATGATTATATAGCTTTTATAAAAAATAATATAAAGGATAATACATTAATTGACAGAAGAGGTAATATTATATTTAAAGGTACTGGTACTATTGTATCACAACACAAAGGATTAGTTAACTACACTATAGGTCAACGGAGAGGATTAGCAATACCCTACAAAGAACCACTATATGTAACTAATATAAATCCTAGTAACAATACGTTAACGGTTGGTACTAGAAATGATTTAATTGTTAAAGAATTTAAAGTCAATCAAGTTAATTGGTTGTTAAATAATAAAGAAAATGAATTCAAATGTCTAGTAAAAGTAAGGGCCGGCTCTAATAAATATAAAGCCATAATAACTGTAAATAATAATGAATGTATAACTGTTAATTTAATAGAAGAAAATATTACTGCAATATGCCCAGGACAAGTATGTGCACTATATAATAATGATGGAATAGTAGTAGGCGCTGGAATAATAAATTATAATTAAATGGGATTTAAATATTTTATTAATACAGTTATACCAATTAATAATTGTTATCGTAGATTAAAAAATGCCACACATATGATTGTTTTGTTGCATACATGTTATCAATAACTAATTAACTATTTGTGAACACTTTATGTGATATGATATATTTGAAAAGTTTATTTAGTTAATTTATTATGAAAAATAGTAAATTAAAGCACCTTTTATTAGGTATAACTTTGTGTAGTGTACCATTAATGAATAGTAGTGGATTGTACAGTATGCAACAACAAAATACAATATATATTACAGACAATTTACGTATTGTTGGAGACCAAAATCGGAAGTTGCAATTTCATGTTGATAATGGTGTGGCAGGATGGAAAGATGCTGACACTGTGAAAAATAATATTAATAGAAATATCAAAATATCAAATAAAGGTTTGCAAAATATTGGATCAACTTGTTATATGAATGCCACTCTGCAAGCCTTTGCAAATATAAGTGATTTTCTGCTAGACGCAATTAATTCTGCGCAACAGAAAAGTAAAAATATCAATTTAAATGACGAAATTAGTGAACAACACAAAAATGCATGTATGAATTTCTCAATGTTATGGTAAGATTAAATACTCAAAAAAATGGTGATTATTATTCACCAGAACATTTTAGACAATTGTTAGCACTAGCCAGTCCATTATTCGAAAATTTTGGAACAGCCAATGATGCAAAGGATTTATTGACCTTTTTACTAATGGAAGGTCATGAGCTTTTAAATATAAATATGCCAAAAGATGATAATAATAACAATGGGGATGATATTGTTCTTAACCAAACTAATGATGCAGAAGTGAGAAAAAACTTCTTAAATGACTATGAAAAAAAATTTAAATCTCCATTTTCGAAGCATTTCTATTTCATTCAGCGTACTGCAAATACGTGTGAAAATTGTAATAACACACTATTCAATTATCAAGCTAATTTTTTTAAAATCTTTCCATTAGAAGAAGTGTATAAAATGAAGTATGGTGTTAGTTCTGCTGAAGATGGCGCAAAGAATTCGTTGCAACAAATTGATTTAGATCATTGTTTTCAATATGACAGCAAATTAGATTATTTTTATGCGGCCAATAAAAACTATTGTAATTTTTGTAAAGCTATGCACAATTCAAAATATGGTACCTCAGATTGGAACTTACCTAATAATTTGATATTATTATTAAATAGAGGAACAGGTATACAATTCAACATAAATCCACAACTATATGAATATATAGATTTAAAGAATTGTGTTTTAGATAAAAATAGTAAAAATAATTCAAAATATTCTTTACAAGGTATTGTTGTTCATTGCGGGGAAAGTGGACAAAGTGGTCATTTTATGTATTTTGGTAAAAAATCAGGGAAATGGTATTTGTACAATGATGCAACAGTTAGTGATTATGATGAAGATATACAACAGGTATTAGATGGAAAATTCGGCCATCCTTATCTTATATTTTATAAAAAAATAGATAACAAAACATGGAATGCTGTTGAACAATATAATAGACATGAAGTAAAAATAAATGATCAACAAATGATACAAAATCATAATAAAATGATAGAACAATTTAAAAAGATTGATGCAACACTTAATAATAATATAAACATTTCAAATAATACGATGCCTAATATGTTTATGGGAATGAATAATAGGATGCCAATGATGCTAAATAGTATGTTTATGAACAATAATATGGGAATGAATAATTTTAATCAACAGAATCAAATGATGTTAAATAATAATTTACAGAATAGGTTTATACAGCAGCAAAATTTCGTACCAAATTATAATATGAATAATAATGTAATGAATCAAAATAATCAACCGAACAGATTTATGCCTTTGCAACATGTAAATAATAATCAAAATAATTATAATATGAATAGGAACAATAATTATGGGAACACAAATAATATAAACAATTTTAATAATAACAGTATGAACTTTAATAATCATAAGCAATCAGGAAACAATTATAATAACAAGCCGGTGAATAGTGATAGTAATACAGATAATAATAGTAACAATAAAATAACGATAGACACAAATACTAATAAACTAAAACAATCTATAAAAGAAAATATGCAAAAGTA
>CACYBM010000026.1 GCA_902772645.1 uncultured Pseudomonadota bacterium
ATTACCATCATTTGTAAACCAATCTACATTTGATAAATTACCAAAGTTTATGCAACATTCAGTAAGCTTAGGATTAGAATTAAGGGGTGGTTCTCATATTCAACTTGAAGTAGGAATAGACGAAGTAGCTAAGGAATTCCAAGAAGGAATAGTTGATGAAGCTAGAAAACAATTAAGAAAACAAAATATAAATTATAAAAGAATGGCAGTACAAAAACAAGAACATGGATCAAGAATAATTATCACACTAGCTGATCCAAATGATTTCAAAGCTGTAAAAAAAATCCTAAAGAAAATAGAAGAAGAACTTGAAATATCCAGTAATAATAATGAGGTAGTTGCAGTAATATCCAAAAAATTTATGGATTCTTATTCCAAAAGAATAGTTGATGAATCTATAGAGGTTATTAGGCATAGAATAGATGAAACTGGTACTAAGGAACCTACAATCCTAAGACAGGGATCTAATCGTATAGTTGTACAACTACCAGGTGTAGAAGACCCTAAGGAAGTCAAGAGACTACTTGGAAAAACTGCTATTCTGACATTCCATGGAGTAGATGAGGAAATGGAACCAATTGTCGTAAGAGATGGTTCTAAGCCTAAATTCCCAGTAAAACCAGGTGTTATTTATTTACCAGAAGAAAGAGGAGAAGGAGTAATAAATTATTTACCAATAAAGAAACAAGTATCTCTTACTGGTAAATCATTAGTAGATGCTCAAATGAATATTGATCCTCAATCTGGAGCTCCTTGTGTGTCAATAAAGTTCGATTCTGGAGAAGGAACTAGGAAGATAGCTGAATTGTCACAAAAGTACCTACACAAGCAATTTGCTATGGTATTGGATGGTAAAGTACTGAGTGCTCCAGTATTCCAAGCAGTATTGAATAATGGAACAGCTCAAATTACTGGTCACTTCTCAATGAAAGAAGCTCAAGAACTTGCTTTATTACTTAGAGCAGGATCATTACCAGCTCCATTGACAGTAGTTGAGGAAAGAAATGTTGGACCTAGCTTGGGAGCAGATTCGATAGCAGCTGGTGCAAAGGCTACAATATTTGCATTCCTATCAGTTGCAATATTCATGATATTATCTTATGGAAAATTTGGATTCTTCTCGGTAATATCACTTTTTACTAACGTAATTCTTTTATTTGCTTGCTTAACGTTACTGGGGGCCACTTTAACACTTCCAGGTATAGCTGGTATAGCACTTACAATAGGAACAGCAGTTGATGCTAACGTTCTAATCTATGAGCGTATGAGAGAAGAAATGCGAATGGGTATAAAACCAGCAGTAGCAGTATCTCAGGGCTATAAAATGGCTATAACAACAATAGTAGATTCAAACTTAACTACATTAATAGGATCAATAGTTCTTTATGAATTTGGTTCCGGTCCAATAAAAGGATTTGCTGTTACATTAGCACTTGGAACAATGATTTCACTATTTACTACCTTCTTCTTAACTAAATCGTTAGTTGGAATGTGGTTAAAAGGAAATAAATATAATGATAATATAGTAGTATAGGAAGGTGAGTATGTATCGTTTGCATTTAGTTCCATATGGAACAAAAATAGATTTTATAAAATACAGCAAGTACACAATATCGATTGCTATTGCAGCTATTGTAATATGTATCTCATTCTTGTGTTTTAAAGGATTAAATTATGGTATTGACTTCAAAGGAGGATATATATTTGAAGTAACAATGCCAAGTACTCCTGATGTTCCTGAAATGAGAACTAATTTAAGTAATTTAGGATTAGGTAACGCATCAATACAACAATTTGGAGGGCCTAATGATTTACTCATAAAATTGGAACAATCTAAAGAAGAAGGAGATGGACAAGCTAAAGCTATTCAAAAAATAAAAGACAGTTTAGGTAAAGATGTCGTGTATAAAAGAATAGAAACAGTAGGCCCAAAAGTAGGTAATGAATTAGTAGCAAATGCTGTTAAGGCAGTTGGTTTTGCTCTATTAGCAATGCTCATTTATATAATAGTTAGATTTGAATGGCAATTTGCCATGTGTGCAGTTGCAGCTTTAATAAATGACTGTACTATCATATTTGGAATGTTTTCAATATTTCCATTGGAATTTAGTGAAACTTCTATTACAGCAATACTTCTAACAGCTAGTTATTCAATTAATGACACTGTTGTTATATTTGATAGAATTAGAGAAAACTTAAGACGTTATAGGAATTTACCAACAAGTGAAGTAATAAATAAAAGTTTGAATAGTACACTCTCGAGAACTATTTTAACTGCTACTACAACTTTATTAGCTGTGTTTTCACTATATTTGTTCGGAGGTAAGGTAATAGCATCACTAGCATTGCCAATAATGGTTGGTATAGCGGTTGGTACATTTTCTCCTATTTGTATTGCTTCTCCATTACTAATGTTTTTGAATTTAAAACCAAAAACAGAAAAAATAAATAGAGGTGAACCTACAATATAAATTTTGTACAAAATTTGTAGTAAACTAAAACTATAGATTAGAATCATTATAATAAATAATGAATAGAAAAATCATAGTCTTCGGTAATCAAAAAGGTGGTACTGGTAAATCTACCTTAGCAATGCATCTTATTGTCAGTCTACTAGTAAAAGGATATACTGTGGCGGCAATAGATGCAGATGCAAAACAAGGTACCCTATCCAGGTATATTGAGAATAGAATAAAAACAAAAGCTGATAATCCTAACATATTAGTTCCATTCTGTGAACCGATATTTGAAAGTATTAATGATTCAGTTGCAATTAGACAACGTATGGATGCAATAGAGTTTTCAGAGCTCATATCATCATTAAAAAATTTTGATTTTATAGTTATCGATACTCCTGGACACGATAATAATTTAGCTAGAATTGCTCATTCCTTTGCTGATACAATAATAACTCCAATGAATGAAAGTTTTATAGATTTGGATTTAATAGTCAAAGCCAGTCCAAACAAAAGCGGGATACAAACAAGCTCTTATGCTGAGGCTGTATGGAACCAGAAGAAAGAACGAGCAAAACGAGATAAAGGTACTATAGATTGGATAATATTACTAAATAGAATGTCCAGTATAGAATCAAGGAATAAAAAAGAATTAGAAAGAATACTAAACATTTTATCAAAAAGACTTGGTTTTAGATTAGCCAGGGGATTTAAAGATCGTATTATATTTAAGGAGCTGTTTCTATCTGGCTTAACATTATTAGATAGTAATGCCTCACAATCTCAGTTAAACTTATCACATATAGCAGCTCGTCATGAACTGGCTGATTTATTAAATACTTTAAATATAAGATGATAAATATTACTGAAGATGCATTGAATAAAATAAAATTAGTATTGACTAATAATACTAATAAATTCCCTAGAATAATTCTAAAACAGGGAGGATGTGCTGGTACTATGTTAGTATTAACTCTTGATTATATACATGATACTGATACTATAATAGAATCCAATAATATAAAATTTGCTATTGAGACATCTGCCAAACCCCATGTTGAAAATATCACTATTTCTACTACTAGTATACTAGGTACTAATATCATCATAAAGAATAATTTACGCCCATCCTGCAGATGTGGAAAATCTTTTAAGGCTTAATATTCTAAGTAATGGAAATACTTTACTTTATAATAAAGGTATCCGTATTTTATATTATTCTTATTACAATTGCAGCTTATTTATCATTATTTGAAAGAAAGCTAATAGGAAGAATACAATTGAGAAGGGGTCCTAGTTATTGTGGTAAATTTGGATTACTACAACCGTTAGCAGATGGATTAAAACTATTTTTTAAGTATGATTGTTTAAAAAACCATTCTATATATTCAGTATTTGGAGTATCACTGTTGTTATTTTGCACATTATTACAATTTTCTATAATTCCAATATCATCAAGTTTTTGTTTGTTATCAAGCAAATATAGCTTATTATATTTGATTGTTATAAATGAAATAATAAGTTTTTCTGAAATATTAATAGGTATATCATCTAAATCGAAATTTGGAATAATTGGAGGTATGAGAGTTATATTTCAGAAGTTATCGTACAATATACCTTATACTCTATTAATACTTTGTGTATCCATATTAAATGATACTTTAAATATACAAAAAGTAAATCCTAAGTTTAGTTTGTTATTAATTATAGCTTCAATTGTATTTTTTATTATTAATTTAATAAAAATAAATCACATTCCATTTGATTGTGTTGAAGCTGAATCAGAACTTGTAGCTGGTACATATACTGAATATGGTGGTATGCTGTTTGGCATGATATACCTATCTGATTACCTAAATGTATTATTTAGTGCATTCGTATATACAAATTTATTTATTGTTACAAAAAATATAATTTTTTTTATACTGTGCTCTTTCTTGTTTATATCACTTGTTATAATGACAAGGACATTATTTCCAAGGTATTTGCAAATACAAATAATACGAACCTCATATAAATACTTTATACCAATTTGTTGCTTACTGCTGTTATGGGCTATAAATTTTAACTAATTCTTAAGTATTGTTTATTTATTATGTTGTATATGAAGGGGTTATAGATAAAAGTTATAAAATTGAAAAATTATCTTAAAATATCTGTATTGTTGTTTACAATACTATTTAGTAACAATGCTTTTACTAGTGAACATTGTTGTTTAACACAATATGATACTGATGAAAAAATAAAAGAATTTTTTGGAAACTATAATTTAAAACCAACTGATGGAACTGTTATATTGGAACGTAATAATGATGACCAGTATAGTTCTTACACTATTACTGATGGATTAACTAAATATATGACAAGTACTAGTAGCTTTATATTAGGAGCTGGTGTCAATATTTCTATAATTGGTGATAGTAAATTATTTCTATCTGGACACTTCAGTTGTGAAAAGAATAATATTATAAATATTGGAGATAAAGAGACAGGTGGGTGCTTTATAATAAATTCACTGTATACAAAAGATCCTAAACATGTTTTAGATCTTAGAGGACTTGTAATAAACTTAAACAATGAGGAATCTCACTTGGAAATACATGCAAATAATATTAATTTAAAAGATTTTAAAGTTAATCAGTTACACCCAAAAGCAACATATCATATACACAGTAAACTTCTTGAAAACGTAAAGTTTAATCCATTAGTAAAAGCTGAAGATGGAATACCAACAGAGGTAGATGAAGAATTTATTGCGGATTTTGAGGGTTAAGATCCACAAGCAGCTGGAGAAGCAAAGGAGGATGTTGACGTTAATTCTAGAGATGATGCATAGAATGGTGAGTTATAAAATGAAAGAAATAAATACATAAGTTATTTATAATTATTCTAATGTAAACAACAAGTGTGGAAAGTAATGTATATTAGCAATAAGTTATGATAATAAAAATAACTGTACGTACTGCAATTACGCAGTACTACATGTTATATACTGTAATGCCACTATGTTACTACTATTTGAATTACTTCTGTTAGTTATATGGCTTAATAAAAATCTGTAAAATTTACCTTCTCTTAATATATTCTTGACTTTATTTTAACACATTTTGTCTATCATAAATAATGATTGGTTATATGTTTAATAACAATGAAGATAAATAACATTTTTAAAGTAATTAGCATAGTAAATTTATTACTATTACCATCTCAATTGTACGCAGCCGATGATATACAATATGGTAAAACAGACTTGCCTGATATGCAAGCTATAAAATATATTACATATGATGGCAACATTAAATTAGATCAAGGATTATTTGCAAGTAATAATAAATTATATCCTGAATTGTCAGTATCTGGAATCAACATTGTATTTACAGAGAATAGTAATGTTGATATTTGTAAATGTAATGAATTATCATTAAATAATTGTAATATTATAATTAATGGTAACATAACATGTCCTGGTGATATTAATCTTATTCTTAATGATAGTTGTTTAGCATTAAATAATACACAATCTAATATTAGTTTATTGGAAAAATATAAGAGTAAAATAACATTAAATAATAGCTACTTATCATTTGATAATATTTCGTCTAATACTATAGAGTTATTTAGTAATCCCGACTCCTATCCTAAAATAGTATTAAATAATCATAGTAGTATGTTGTTTAATAATAATGTAATAATGAACTTAAATAAGCGAGGAAAAGTAGTACTTGCTGAAAATAGTTTTCTAGGGTGTAGTAATGGTAAAGTAAATCTTGGTAAAGGCAAATTAACTGCAAATAGCAGTAAATGTAATTTTGTTCAAAAAGCTAATTTACAAATTGAATCGGCCAATATAAAACTAAATGATAACAGTATATTAGAATGTAGGGATAGCAATATAAACTGCAAAGATGGTACAATTAATATAGATGATAGTACTGGTAGATTTATTGCTTCACAAATTGATTTAGAATCTGGAACAATCGATATTGCTAACTCTGGTAGTGATAAGATAAGCATTTTTGAATTGCATTATAGTACAATGCAATCAGAATCAGAAGATTGTCAATTTAAGATATCATCTAGAAATCAATTTATTTTGAATAATGCCAAAGTGGAATGGTTTGGAAGTTTTATAAAAAGTAACAATAAAGATAATGAAAGTGATTCAGATTCTCCAATTATTATAACTGAAAATTCAAGTACTGTATGGAGAGGCATGAATTGTAATCAAGAAGCCTTGCAACTGGTTGTTCAAGGAGATTCACCATCATTTTTCGGGACAGTAGATGTAATTTTAGATAACTTGAAAGATTAAACAAAAACAAATATAGTATACTTATAATAATTTATGAGTATACTATTGCTTTTTATATACTTTTATATATTATATAATAATTTCATGAATACTAGTAAACTCTTCAAAGTAATTATAATATGCTTACTGTAATTTGTGATTGTACTATTATTCTTGTTATATTTTATATAACATATAATAATTATATATAAATTAAATGTAATTATATCAATCTCAATGTAATAATATTTGGTAGTAATTTGATAGTATTCTATGCGATAAAAAATATGGAAAAAGTAAATATTACAAAGACATTACTATAAATATACACTAGTTAACTAGCGCTGAAATGGTAATTAGAATGAATTTATAACTATTTATATAGTAATAAAGAATATAATATATTACAAAATATGTATATGTTCGTACTTGCATTATATTTTTGTACTAATTTATTGATATGAATTTTACTTTTACAAATAATTTTAATATTACATATTATTTATTATAAATTATTATATTATAATATTTACTAGTCATACATGTTATATTTTTTGCATTAAGCGTTTTTGCTTTATTTTGCTATAATTAAAAATTTATTTATATATTTAATTACATATCAAGTTAACTTGATACTAATACTCATATACTAGCTTTATTAGATTAGTAATACATTGGCTAATAATTACCAATGTACTACTTTTTATTACTCTTATGTTACTACCACTTTTATATTTACTTCTTAGTATTACTTTGACTTAGTATATTATCATTTTCTTTAACATCATTAACATCAAGATTATCATCATCATTAGTGTCTTTAATATCCAGAGATTCAAAACTATCATCTTTATTTATTTTATCTTCAATTTTATTTACAGTGTGTGCTAATTTGTTTGATTTACTGTCCAGTTGTTTTTTATCTGGTATTTTAGATATATTGACATCATCGTATTTGAAATCAAAATCCTGAATATTATAGTCACCTTCCTCATAACTATTATTAAGAACATCAACATTTACAAATGTGTTATTATTATTTTCTTGTTCATCATTATTTATTTTATTGTGCTCGTTAGACTCATTTAAGTTAGTACTATTTTGTTTGAGCAAATTCTCTGATTCAATACTTTTGTCTGATACAAATATATTATTATCTATGTTATTATCTTTATATAATATTGCATCGTTATTTTCATCATTATTTATTTCTTTTTTATAATACATGTTTTTATTATCACCTACATGATAATTACTTTCATTAGTACTAAATAAATCATCTTCATCATTTACATTATTCTTATTTATTATATTTGATTGGTCGATGTTATTGTCTAATGTAAGACCTGGTTTATTGAAATATTGATTATCTTTATTGGATGATTTATATTTACTAATATGCTTTTGTCTTAATTTTTTATAATCTTGTGTTTTAGTACTAAAATTCTTATTAATATTATTTGTATCTAAATTATTTGTTTCATTAAAGAAGTTATCATTACTTAATTTATTCCTAAAATTTTCTTTATCTATTGTATTAAAACTTTTATTATTACTTTTTACTATATTGTCATTATTGTGTTTGTTTATACTATTATTATATGGTTTTGGTGTATAATTGTAATTATCTTCACTATCACTACTGAAATCAAATACTGTTTCTGTACTGTCTTTGTTAGGTTTTAGATTACTATTATCAATATTGTAAAGTGACTCCTTTTTATTATATGTTATATTTTTTCTATTAGTTCTCTTATGTGTGTTGTTTAATATATTATTATCTTGAGTCTCTTCAATGTTATTTTGATCTACCATATTATCACAACTATTTTCTTTAAGATTATTACTGAATGCATTTAATTCTTCATTATTTTTATTTAAATTCTTATCACTGGTACGCGAGGTAGCATCATGTTTACCCAACATTAATTTACTATTCAAATTATTATCATTTATATCTTCTATATTATTATCAAACTGTGGTTCTATTTTATTTTCATCTTTATTGTCATCAAATATATCAAAGTTATCTTCTTTTTTATGGCCCAAAGAATTATTTTGTTCTACGTTATTTATATTAATATCATCTATATTATTATTTTTGTCATTAATAGTTTCATTTATTTGTTCTAATTTATTATTATTATTGTGTATAATATCATTTTGATTTATTTCAATATTATTCCCATGTATATTATTTGCAATTGCTATGTCATTTGATATTCTCTTATCTTGAGTTTTCTCTTCTATTGTTTTTACTTTTTCTTCTGTTTTATTTATTTTTACCTCCGATTCTGCACTATTATTTTCATTGACTTTAATTCTATCATCTGCTTCATTCTTATTCCTTAAGTTTTCTTTTACATCATTGATTTTTTTATTGGTATTGTCTGATTTTTTTTCTACTTTATTATCTAAAGTTTCTTCTGCTTTATTTTGTGATTTATTATCTAAGTCTTCTTTTTTATTTATATCGTCCCTCTTACTAATTGATTCTTTTTCATGTTTATTTGAATATTCATTATTGTCTGATTTCTCTTTATTTAATTCTTTATTTTCTACTTTTTCTTCTTTTTTATCATTTTTTTCGTTTATATTTTGTTTATCTTCTGAAGAATCTGTTTTGTTGATATTTTCATTGTGTTTATTATCTGTGCTTTTTATTTCCTCTTTACTATTATCTTCTTTTTTTGCATCTTCTTCTTTATTGCTTGAATTATCATTGTTATTTTGCTTTACTTCAGAATTGTCATTGCTTGATGTATTATGTTTTTCTTTATCATTTTTGCTATTTTCTTCTTCTGCTTTATTGATGTCTTTATTCTGTTCTTTATCCTCTGTGGTTTGATTATCTTTGTCTTCTTTTTTATTATTACCCTCATTACCTTGTTTTACATCATGTGATTTTTTTATTTCATCATGTTTATTATTTTCTTTATCTTGTTTTGTATCTTCTGGTTTGTCTGTGTTCTCTTTTTTATTATCATCTTGTTTTTCTTTATTTGCTTCTACTTTCTTATCGTTTTTTTGTTCTTCTTGTTTTTTATCTTCTTCTTTATCGGTTGATTTGGTATCTTCCTTACTGTTCTTATCTTTATCTTCAGTATTGTTCTCTATTTTATTATTATTTTTTTTATTCGATTCATCAGTTTGATTCTTATTATCATTTGAATCATTTGTAGAATTATTTGTTAACGACAAATCTGCCATCTCAATAGATATTTCTCTTTTGTCTGACTTATTGTGACTAGCTTTTCCATCTGAAGAATATGTATCAAAATTTATTCCATATAACACTCCAAGAGTGCACATTATTAATAGTAACTTTTTCATTAATTTTTTCCCATATAACAATACTTTACATGATATGTCTTATATTAGTATGAAATAATTAATTAATAGTTAAAAATATGCTAACATTATAAAAAGCATGTATGATGTGTTTATGTTTAGTGGAACTTTAGTAGCGTTAGTAACACCATTCCTTGATGATATTAATAAATCTGTAGATTATGAGAGCTTGGAAAAGCTAATTGAAGTTCAATTAGCAGCAAATATAGATGGATTAGTAATATGTGCTTCTACTGGAGAAGGAACACTATTAACTAATGAAGAACGTATAGATATTATAAATTTTGTAACAAAAAATATTAATGAGAGAATTCCAATATTAGTGGGATGCAGTTCATGTTCTACAAATGACGCTATCAGAAACATAAAAATAGCTCAGAATCTGGGTGCGAGTGGTGTATTAGTTACATCTCCATATTACGTAAAACCAAACCAAGAAGGCATTTTTAATCATTTTAAAAATGTAAGTAATAATACGAATATTCCAATAATAGTATATAATATACCAAGTAGAGTATCTGTAAATATTGAACTAGATACATTAAGAAAAATATTTCAATTAAAAAATATAGTGGCATTAAAAGATGCTACTAAAAATTTTGAGACATTATCAATACTGCACAATGAAATGCCAAATATTAGCATACTATCTGGAGATGATGGAACATTACCAGCTTGTTTAGCGCACGGTGCTTGTGGAGCTATATCAGCTGCAGCAAATGTTTATCCAAAGGAGATAAGTAATATAATAAATAATTGGAATAATAATGAAATACAAAAATTTAAAGGCTTAGTAAATATGATATCTTATATAAGTAAAGTAATATCTATTACTACAAATCCAATCCCAATAAAATACATACTGAGTAAAATGGGCTTAATAAAAAATGTAGTGAGAGAACCTTTATACAGTATTGATGGAGAGCAATTGGATGATTTACTTAACAAAATTAATATTTTAAATAAGTGTTAATAATTATTTACGAAATATTAAATAAACAAAATAAACGATAGTTGATTTTTTTCTCATTTTATGTTATTAATTTATTAATAATTATGATATATAATAACAAGATATGACTACGAATATTTTATTTAAAATAGGTTCATGGGTGGTGTATCCGTCTCATGGAGTTGGACAATTGACTGGTATAGATACCATGGAAGTTAGTGGTGAGAAGATGGAATTTTATGTTATATTGTTCCAGAAGAGCAAGTTATTATTAAAATTACCAGTAAAGAAGGCTTTATCTGCAGGGTTGCGTAATGTTGTGAATCAAGAAGATTTAAATCAAATATTCTTGAATTTGTCACAAAAAGCTAAAAGAAAAAGAATGATGTGGAGTAAGAGAGCTCAAGAATATGAGGTAAAAATTAATTCTGGAGATCCCATAGCACTGGCCGAAACATTAAAAGAACTCCATAAAACAGGTGGAGTATCAATGCAATCGTTTAGTGAACGACAAATATATCAGAAGGCATTGGAAAGACTTGCAACTGAAATATCAATAGCAGAAAATGCAGAAGTTGAAGAAATTACTAAAAGAATAGAAACAACATTGCAAGAAGCAGCATAATAATAATGTAACTCTACTTAATAGTATTTGTTCATTTATTATTATGGTAGGATGCTGATTGTAATAATAATCATAAGATAACAGACCATTCAATTTTATTACAGTATTGTTAAAATTATTCGTGAATATTAGATAATAAAAAGATTAATATGTATAAATAGTAATGATGAATGACAAGAATAAATTAACAATTATGCCAACTGAAGGTCATGTATTTACAAACCTGTTCTGTTGGAAAGCCGGTAAAAGGAGTTTGATACATTTGTTAAATGCAATATTGGATTATAATTCAACAATCGCTGATGTCAAATTATTAACCTTACTACCCTCGTTATTTTGGTAATACTAAATTATGTTCATATGCCATAAATTAGTCGATATTACATTTATCAGTACTCCCATCATTATACACAATTAATATTTACTTGTCTATATTATTTTGTTCAAAAAAAATTTATTTAATTTGACAAATTTCTTATATTTTAATATTCAATCTTGTAGCTCAAAACATGAAAATCAATCCATATATACATTTACTTTTTCTACAATATCTCATTATCGTAGAGTAATAATAAAAGCACTATCTTTCATTATTACCTTTCATACAACAATGATACTTTATTAATTTATTTTGTTTTAATTTACACATTATTACATTGTATTAGTTTAAATTTCTTATTCTATTTTTGATTTTTCATTTGTATGATGCAAATGTATAGAAGATTTTATTTTTCTAAATACATTACCCAAGCAACTACATGCATTGTGTAACCAACTGCAACATGTTTTCTCGTTATTATTTGCGCTACAAATTGAGTTAACTTCGTTAATGATAGAACTGTAATCAATATTTAAATCAATTTTACAGTAATCTGGTGGTAATTTGTAGTCTGTATATTGTCCTATATTATTTTTAATATACGATGCATTTGTATATTCTAATATATTGTCATTATTATAAATTTCATTGGTATATTGTAATATACAAGATGCCCTAATATCTTTTGCAATATTATTATTAGTAATATAAAATGTATTTGCGCTCTCTATTTTATTGTTATTCTTATTAGAGGTATCTGTAATCGTGTTATGAAGTATATTATTAGTATTTATATTTAACAATATATCGTTGTTATTAATTTCGGATGATATAGAACTATTGGTATAATTATTGACATCAATTATATTTTCGTCAATACCCTTTGACTTGTGTATCATTTGTAAAACACAATTACTATAATTAAAATTTTGCCTTATATTAGTAGTACTAATATTGTTATGTTCTATATGATAATAATCATTATTTGTATAATACTTTGTAGAATATTCAGCTTCCGTACTAGTTTGATCATTACATGGATATATAATTTGTGCTTGATTTGAACTGTGCGATTGACAAGATAATAATACTATACTCATAGCAAATATTAATTTTATACTATTTAATTTCATTATTTCCTCTCCCTTTTAACTGGCCTACACTCGTTATGCCACAATTTCTCAAATGTTGCAATATGCACTACAACAAAAAAATTTTCATTTTTTTACAAAAAAGTACTTGCACTGTTTGTTAAGAAAGTGTTAAAATAAAAGTGATTTTGGTGAAACAGAATCATTTGTATTAGGACCTATTTAGAAAACTACATCTAAACCCCTTAATGTTCTAAATAAAACGGTTCTAGTAACAGAAGACATTTTATTCATTTGCCTATCCAAGTTCTTAAACCCCTTAATTGGAATAGGCAAAATGTTGGTTTTCGCGCGTGCTCATGTTAAGTGTACCGTGGTTTATTATGGTATATCAATAGATATTTAAACATTTTATGATAAAAATGTTGTATCTTATCTTGTGTAGCAGAGTTTTTTGCCTAGTATTTATATATGAGAATGATTAGGTTAATGAATTATAAAAATGCATTAAGATTTATTTTATTGTTATCTTTATTTTGTTTCATTTCATCATTAACAATTCAAGTATTATTTAAAGAAATTCCATGTTTATTGTGTTTATTGACACGTTATTGTTTCTTAATAGTTAGTATATCTTGTGTATTTGCATTAAAATACATGAATAATAAAAATGTTGTATTTATGCCACTGATTTCAATATTTTTTTTATTAATTTTAAGTTTTTACCACTTAGGGGTTGAAAATCATTGGTGGTTTGCGCCTAATAGTTGTAAAACAATTCTCCCAACATTACAGGACATTTATAATACCAAAAATATAGTCAAGAATACCAGACCACCCTGTGATGTAGTTAATTTTAAAATATTAGGAATATCAATGACATTGATTAGCTTCACCGTATCATCGTTCTTATTTTGGCTACAAAGTATTGTCCTGGCCTTATATTTGTATAAGAATTGTTATGCAAATTTGTAGTATATTTATTATAAATAATATTTAGTATGCAGTATTACAAATGCGTGTTGATAGATCTTTTTTAGATAAATTTCATAGTAGTACTTATATACAAAACACAAAGGAATTTGGTGAATCAATAATTGCTGAAGTATATAATATATTATCTACAAGAATAAAATCCCATATTAATATGGATAAATTTGAGGGTACTAATGAAAATCCATTTGATTATGGAATATTGGATTTACAATCATTCGATAATGTAGAACAATTATCTGAAAATATAAAGCAATGTATAATATTTCATGAACCCAGAATTAAGGAATGCTACATTGAAAATATAAATATTAATCCAAAACAACAAAGTATTGAATTTAATATACTATTTACTATAGATAATTATTCTGAATGTTTTAAGAGCAACATTAACATTAGATATTAATATAATGCAATTATTTCTATTAATTCATTAATAAAGAACAGTATTCCAAAACAATTTATAAATTTAGGATGATCTTTAAATTTCCAAGATACTAATAGTATTGGATAAGCCATTAGTATATATAATACATTTTTATATAAAAAATTGCAGTATACTAAAATAGTATTAATTATAAATGATAGATTAGCTATGAAATATAACAATAAATATGATTTTTTTAAGCCAATTGTAGTTACTAAAGTGTTCGTTTTCTCTAAATCAAAGTAATAATCCCTTATGTTATTAGCTAATACAACACACGTAATTAACAATCCCCCTGGAATAAAAACTATTATATCTATTACTTTACAATTATTAGTTAATGAAAATATTGTAGAAAATCCTAGTAATAATCCATAACATATAAATACACATACTTCTCCTAGTGCTTTATACTTTAGTCCTAAAGGATTTTCACTATAAAACAGTGCTATGCCAGCGCCAATAACACCTGGCATTAATAAATACAATGATGAGTGGTATAGTGCAAATATACCACATATACTAGCGATTATAAAAGATACTATTCCAAGTATTAGTACATTTTTCCTTGGAACAATTCCAGTAACTAATCTGTATTTAGTACCAGGAGATTTAGGATTATCTATACCGTTTATGCAGTCTCTATACTCAGAAATAGTATTAACTGCCAGGTTAAATAATACAAATGATATGCAAGTAAATATAAATGCTTTCTGGTTGAAATAAGTATCGATGTAGTATCTTTGGCAATATATATATGATAATACGCAAGGTAAAATAGACAAAAATAGAGCTTGTATTCTTGCTACCTTAGCGTATAAAATGATTTTTTTAAGCATTTGTTTATATTGTTCTGCCTAGTATTCTCACTATTTTAGAGTAATATATACTGTTCCTATATGAACCACCAGCATGGTATCTTTTTATAGCATTAGACCAACTATTTCCTCCTTCTCTATACAATCTATTTAATAATTTTGCAGCGTACTCTGCATTACTAGCTGGATCAAACATTGAATTAACAGAAGAAA
Organism: uncultured Pseudomonadota bacterium; assembly: GCA_902772645.1. GTDB lineage: Bacteria > Pseudomonadota > Alphaproteobacteria > RUG11792 > RUG11792 > RUG11792. Next base: position 15,537 of record CACYBM010000026.1, read on the forward strand.
ATTTATTTCTATGTGATTTATAATGTAATTGAAAACAACCAACCGAAAAATTAGTTATTCCTCGTTTTATTAGACTATTAACAAATATTAATGCAGATTCCTTATTACTAAACAAATATCCTCTCCCATTGTAATTGATTGCATATGGTTGAAGTCCAGATTCAACTTTTCCTATAGCTTTTAATAATCCCGATGGTATATTTTTATTAGATTCCGTTTGTTTTATTATTTCATTAATAGATAAATATTTTGATTGCAGTGTATTTGGGTTGTTTGTTAATTTATTTTTGGATACTTTGGTTTTTCTTAAATTTAGAGACTTTGTACTGTTATCTATAAACGATAAATTGAAAAATCTGTTACTATTATGTTCATATATATTGACTTGAAGTATATTATTTTGTAATTTATTATTGTTAGCATTTTTGTATATATTAAATATATTGTAAGAACTTGTATTTACTTTTAATATACTTTGCATCCCAGGTTTATTGATTTGATATCCAGAATTAAGAACAAAATCTTTTGTTACTTCGTGTCCATGTGATTTACTACTTGTATAATTATCGGATATATAACTATGATATTTTGATTTATGTAATGTATTATTAAATATTGATATATCTCTTGGTTGTAACATACCATTACATGATAGTACTTTCATATTATTATCCATAACATTACCTGCTTTAACAGAAAGTAACAAATTAGCCTTTAATAATGATGTATTATGTACTTTTTTAAACTCAAATATATCAGAAAATGTATCAGATGATTGTGAATCGAAAATAATGTTGGATATATCAGGTGATGATTTCACATTATAAAATACTTCCGAATTAGTACATTGATTTAAACCAATACCAAGCAAAACAAATATGTGGAATATATTATTCTTGATAAAATTATTCTTTGTAAACAATATTCTTTCATTTTTTACAATGACCATAGCGACATGGTACCATTGTTTATATCAAAAGTCAAATTAAGTATATGAAAAATAATAACAATTATCTATTAAATTAAAATTTGATGTGTATAAAATTAACAAATAAATAATCATGAATTATAATATAAATATACATGAAAGTATATAAAACATTTATGTGTTGTTATAACACATAATAATATATGTTTTCTTTGATTTTATTATATTTCTTAAATGTTATAGTACTACACTGCTTTTTTACTTTTTAGTATCCTGCATTTCCATTCTAAAATAGAGAAAATAGCCTATATATTTTTTCACAAGGTTTAAGTACAATATCTAACTTACAAATTCATCTCAGCAAATAATAATATTACAACATTTTCACAAATATTAACTATATATTTACTAATATAGTGATAGTATAAAATTACGTGGTATTTTTAGGATAAAAAACGAACAATACATTTAAATTAAGAAGTATTGTATTAAGCTTGCTATTTATTGCAAGTACAAGTATCAGCTACAGTGCTGAGCAGCAATCTAATAATGGATCATTCCCCCCCCCCCCCATTTTCATCATGAAGATGATAACGATTATATAATTAACTATCTATTACCTTATAGAAATTTCTTAATTGGAGTTTCTCAAAGACTATCGTCTATTAGTTTAGCCCCATTTATTATTTATGATAATCAACTATCAGAAACTGGTAAGGAAATATTAGCTCGTTTTAATAATCTGATACATAAAGTAAAACTTGGTATAAACGGCAATATAGATAAACATTATTTGTTAATATGGATTGGCTTGCAGATAAATTGATTGAATTTAGTAAAGGAAAATAATCAATTATCACAAGAACAAGAGCAAGTAGTAGATGATATACTTGGTATTTGTCATGATATATTGAATGCATTAAATAATGATGATAACAATCCAGATGATTCTAGTAGACACAATATCAATAATTATATTAATACACATAGAAATAATAAGAAGAATGATTTACTGCAATATAAAGAGTTTTTCAATAAAATTTTAAAAAAATCAAGAATATTGAACCTAATATAGTAATGGCATTTGAGGATGATTCTGAGGTATCTAAAACAATATTTCATTACTTTAGGCAAATGTGCGCTAATGTAGATGGTATAGTAACAGGTAATAAAATAATGGATAAACAGTACTTATTAATCTTATGTTCACAAAGTATTGATATTTTAGAAGATATAAAAAAGAATAATAAATTACAACAAAATCAAGTAAACACAATAGATAAAATAATTAAAATTTATTACAAAATAGGTCGTGAATTAGCTAAAGATGAACAACAATAAAAATATGTAGTACAGAAGCATATGGAATAAAATTCCATATGTTTTTATTGTGATAGATATAAATGATAAATACAATAATGATTATGATTATTGTTTTATTATATGTACAAATTGAGGTAATTGTATTTTTCATCACTGGAATTTGTTGTTGTTTGAGTGAAAATACTATTGCAATAGATCTAAGTATTTTTAATAATACTAGGTAACTGAAATTCAAAACTTGGCATTAATACTTGGTTAGGTCGTAATTAATAGGTGTTTAGTAACTAATTGTTTTTAATACTGATGAAATGATATGTAAGATATTCAAATCTCAGTATAAATTAATATAAAGAATTGAGACTATTTTATATATGTGTACTAATAAAGTGGTGATACTTTGTATAACGATATAAATTATATGACTAATACATGATAAAACCCAAAAGATAATTTCATAGTATAAATATTTTTAATACAGTTAGTATAAATACATTATACTAGTATTTACTGATGATATTTTATATATTATTATAATTTTCTTGATTTCTATTATGTTAATCATTTTTTAACGATTAAAAAATTATGGGCGTAACTCTTGACGGATTTTTAACATTATCATATACTAGCACTCAGGAGGGTATAGTGCTAATCATATTGGGATCATGTGCATTAGAATTATCTAGGATAAATTTTATACTTGATGAGTAAGGTACAAGATAACTTTGGTATTCTTATTGCAAAAGATATCAGATTAAATAAATCGATAGTATAGCGTCAGTAAAATGAACCAGATATGGGTAGTTGACATGGTGCAGTAATATAAATGCTATACATATAACGGTATGATATCGAATAAAATAGCAAGTTGTGTGATACGTGATAAGCTCATCGAATATTTAAAAACAAAATTGATTAGATATTCTAAGTGCATTGATCTAAATTATGATAGTCTGAAATTTGTGAGGAGTAGTAAATATGAGTATTGCTTTTAAACCTTTATTTGACAAGGTTTTAGTAGAAAGATTAGAGGCAGAATCCAAAACTGCTAGTGGATTAATAATTCCAGATACAGCAAAGGAAAAACCAATGCAAGGTAAGGTTATTGCGGTTGGAGAAGGTTCCAGAAGTGAATGTGGATCGTTAGTTCCTATGACTGTAAAACCTGGAGATGTTGTATTATTTGGCAAATGGGCAGGTAATGAAGTGAAAATTGATAATAAAGATTACTTAGTAATTAAGGAATCAGATATTATTGGTATATTTGAATAATATGGAGGATTATTATTATGACAGCAAAAATTATTAAATTTAGTGAAGAAGCTAGGAGTAAGATTTTAACTGGTGTTAATACATTAGCTAATGCAGTTAAAGTAACTTTAGGTCCTAAAGGTAGAAATGTATTAATTGAGAAATCCTATGGTGCACCACATATAACTAAAGATGGTGTTACAGTAGCTAAGGAAATAGAGTTGAAATGTAAACTAGAAAATCTAGGAGCTGCTATGATTAAAGAAGTAGCAAATAAGACTTCGGATTTGGCTGGTGATGGAACAACAACTTCAACAGTTTTAGCCCAGGCAATAATAAAAAAGGGTATTAAGTCAGTCACAGCTGGTGCCAATCCAATGGATTTATTGAAGGGTATTAATTGTGCTGTTGATACAATAGTTAATTTCCTTAATAAACAATCGAAAAAGATATCAACAAATAATGAGATTGCTCAAGTTGGATCAATATCTGCTAATGGAGACACTGAGATAGGTAATTTGTTGGCAAGTGCCTTTGAAAAAGTTGGTAAAGAAGGAGTTATTACTATAGAAGAAGCCAAATCTTTCAAGACAGAATTGGATGTTGTGGAAGGTATGCAGTTTGATAGAGGATATATTTCACCATACTTCGTAACTAATTCTGAGAAGATGTCTACAGAGTTAGAAAATACATATGTGTTCTTATATGACAAAAAATTATCTGCTCTACAACCAATGCAACATCTCTTAGAGGCCATTGTACAATCTGGTAGACCTCTGTTAATCATTGCTGAAGATGTTGAAGGAGAAGCGCTAGCAACCCTAGTTGTCAATAAACTAAGAGGTGTATTAAAAGTGGCAGCAGTAAAAGCTCCTGGTTTTGGTGATAGACGTACAGCTATGTTAGAAGATATAGCTGTATTAACTGGTGGTACATTAATATCTGAGAATATTGGGATAAAACTAGAAAATGTTAATCTTTCAATGTTAGGTACTGCAAAGAGAGTAAAAATTACAAAAGATGAAACAACTATAGTAGAAGGATCGGGGGATAAACAACACATAAAAGACAGATGTGAACAAATTAAAGTTCAAATAAAAGATACAACATCAGAATATGATAGAGAAAAATTGCAAGAAAGATTAGCAAAGTTGTCTGGTGGAGTGGCAGTTATAAGAGTAGGTGGAGCAACTGAAGTAGAAGTAAAAGAAAGAAAAGACAGAGTTGATGATGCTTTACACGCAACAAAAGCTGCAATAGAGGAAGGAATACTTCCAGGTGGTGGTGTGGCATTACTCCGTTCTTTATCAGAACTCAATCACATAACTACAGACAATGAAGATCAAAAAACAGGTATTAATATAATAAAGCATGCCATTCAAGCACCTGCCAAAACAATAGCATGTAATGCTGGAGAAGATGGTGCTGTTGTTGTATCAAAAATACTTGAAAAAAATGACGCTAACTATGGATATAATGCAGCCACAGGAGAATATGTAGATATGATGAAATCAGGCATTATAGATCCTACAAAAGTAGTAGTAACTGCTTTACAGGCAGCAAAATCAATAGCTGGACTATTCTTAACAACAGAATGTATAATTGCTGAAGATCCTGAAGACAAAAAAGAACCGGCAATGCCAAATCCTGGAATGGGTGGAATGTATTAATAATTATATTGAGATGGTATACAGTATTATGTGTACCACCTTTGTCTATTAGCAATATTTGTTATTAAATATTAGATTAGCTTGTGTTTATTTATGTTATGTTGTTTTTAAATTTAGAGTAGTCATTTGTAATTTTAATTAAAATTGTATATTTTAATCCTAATTAATGTTATATTATGCAGTTTTAATAATTTAACGATATGTAGTTTTATATTATATTTGTTGATTAGTTATAAATTAACAATTTGTATTATTAGTGAAACTATTGTTTTAACAATAAAATTTATCGATGTGCTGCAAATTAGATGTATGTTTCATTATATATTATGGTATATTAATTGGTTAAGTATAACTTAATAAATCAAATTATTTTAATACTTAATATTGTTGCATAGGATTGTTATGTTAATACTATTTTGTTATATAGTGTTATCAATTTAATATTCTGTGTTTATAGTTTTCATAATAGTATTGTTATATATCTGATTTATACTAATATACAATAATATATGGTAGTTTATGATAAATAAGATACAATAACATAAACTGATATTTCTTAAAATTACAAATTAAATATTTCTGTATTGTTATCAGATAATATATTATTTTACTATATATAAACTCATGGGTTATATTACCATTTAAACTTACTATGTTCTAAGGTAATAATTTATTTATAAACTACAAATTTATTATTTTTTCGTTTATATTTGGAAATACTTTATTGTAATTATATAATTATGTAATATACTATTATTTTCTTGCATATACAGTGCTGTATTTATGTATTTCCTAATTTAATGTGTTAGTGTGTTTAATATGTACTTATAAAATTACACTATTATTAAGGATTATTATATTTTCTTTAAAATTGTTATTTATTAGTTTATATAATTTTACCTATTTAATGTTATTATATGCTATCATTTGACAATGTATTATATATTCGGATACATACTTCACATAACAAACCCTATCTTTTCGACAAAGGTAAGACATGATAAAAAGAAATACATATGGATTCGTACAAAAAAACATCTATGGTATATGTATTACAAAAACTATACTAATATTTTAATACAATTTACTTGTATTGTATATTTTTTCAATATCATTTCTTAAAAGCATCAAGCCCCTCTTGTGATATAGTGATAGATTTTTTACTAATTGACAGTACGTTGATTTACTAGCCATAAACTAATAAAACATACTATTATGTAAAATTGTTATTTTGTAGCAGCACATACTACTTTTATACTATTTTAGTATCAAAGCATATTTATATTTTTTTAAGTATCATACATATGCTACTACTATTACTATATTATCATTCAGGAAGATCTGGTCCAAACAAACCTTCTATTTCTTCTGCATTTGGTTGTTTAATGGTGTTGTTTGATTGTTCATAATAAATTTTCTTCAACCGCCGGTATATCAAACGGATCTTTAAACTCAAAATCTTGTGTACCAATGGTGTCTGATAATTCATTAACATGAGTTTGCTTTAATGAATTATTTACAGGTCCCCCTTAAAGTATTGTTAAAGAATATATCACCATCATATGAATATACCTGTTTTTTTATTTCTGTTTCATTAACATCTGGTCCAAACTCTAATTCTGTATTATTATAAAGTTTATTTTGATTTGTATAATTATCAGATTTTTCACGATATGCTTTTTTCAAATCCAGATACTTTTTCGGATGTTTTTGTCCACGAATGTAAGTGTGGGATTTTGATTTAGTATTAAAATCAAAACAATCTATATCTTTACAATCAACTATATTGTCATAACAATCCATGCCCTTGCACTTTTGAACATTTTTATTGCGCTTTTCTTTCCATTTTTTAAGATCTGTTTTGCCTTTAATCATTTTACTTGGCTTGTATGCGTCTTCTGATTTGAATTCATATTCGTCGTAAAATGCAAAATCAGAAGCAAAACTACTACCTACCAACATTAATGCTGATAATATTGCTAAATATTTTTTAGTAAATATCATGTATTTACCATTTAAAAAATCCTACTCAATTACAGTATAATATTAAAAAGTTAATATTTGGTTAAAATATGAAAGATTTTTGGTAATGTATCTAGTATTATTCATAACATTATTTACAAATAAAAAAATAACATAAAAGCTATGATATAACTAAAAAAAAATATATTACACAATCCAATCACTGTGTGCCATTTCCAAACAATTATTTTTGCACTACTTAAATCAATTTTATCCACTAATACTGTTTATAATATAGAAACCAAGTATTATAGATGTAACTATTAATCATAACACTAATTATCTGTGTTTTTGAACTGTTGCTTTTTATTATGTTTTTTCTTATAAATCATTTCATCATCGCATTTTGGGCAATATTCGTGTTCTCCAGCCAAGTATCCATGTTTAGGACATATGGAAAATGTTGGTGTTACTGTAATATATGGTATTTTATATTTACTCAATACTGTTTTTACTAGTTTTTTACATGCTTTTCCACTAGATACTCTTTCACCCATATATAGATGTACTACTGTACCTCCAGTATATTTCCTTTGCAATTCCTCCTGGTGATCCAATGCTTCAAATAAATCATCAGTGTACGCAACTGGTAATTGTGACGAATTAGTATAGTAATGAGCAGTATTTGATACACTTTCACCAGCTTGTATTATATCATGATACCTTTTCTTATCTTCCCTAGCAAATCTATACATACATCCTTCTGCTGGCGTTGCTTCTAAATTATACATGTGTCCAGTTTGCATTTGGAACTCAACTAGTTTTGATCTAACAAAATCTAATACTTTTATTGCTATTTTCTTACCTTCTACATCTGCTATATTATGTTTATCTTTGGTAAAATTTCTAACCATTTCATTAATACCATTTACTCCTATTGTTGAAAAATGATTCTTAAATGTACCCAAATATCTTTTAGTATACGGATACAATCCTCTATTCATTAATTCTATTACTTTATTTCTCTTTATTTCCAAAGATGTTTTTGATAATTCCAATAATTCTTCTAAATGATTATACAATGCTTGTAAATTACCTTTGTGTAAATATCCAAGCCTAGCACAATTGATTGTCACTATTCCAACTGATCCAGTTTGTTCTGCAGATCCAAATAAACCATTACCTCTCTTTAATAATTCTCGCAAATCCAATTGTAATCTACAACACATTGATCGTATCATATTTGGGCTTAGATCTGAATTGACGAAGTTTTGGAAATATGGTACTCCATACTTGGCTGTCATTTCAAATAATAAATCTGCATTCTCTCCATCCCAATCAAAATCCTTCGTTATATTATAAGTAGGTATTGGAAATGTAAATACTCTACCACTAGCATCTCCAGCAGTCATAACTTCTATAAAAGCCTTATTTATCATATTCATTTCTTTCTGGAGTTCGCCGTAAGTAAAGTCCATTTCTTCATTACCAATTATTGGTCTATCCTGTTTTACACCATCTGGACATACCCAATCGAAAGTTACATTACTAAATGGAGTTTGAGTACCCCACCGTGTTGGTACATTCATATTGAATATAAAGTACTGCATTTGTTGATACACCTGATCATAACTCATATTATCTTTCCTAACATAAGGTGCCATGTATGTATCAAAAGAACTAAAGGCCTGTGCTCCAGCCCACTCATTTTGTAGTGTGCCAATGAAATTCACAACCTGGGAAAGTGCTGTCGAAAGATGTTTAGGAGGATTAGATGCAGCCTTGGCTCTAACGCCATTGAAGCCTTCCTGAAGTAACATTCTAAGAGACCAACCTGCACAGTATCCACCAAGCATATCTAAATCATGTATATGTACAAACCCTTCTATATGAGCTGCTGCTATTTTTGGGGTGTAAACATTATTTAGCCAATACTTAGCTATTACTTTACCAGATAAATTTAATATTAATCCACCTAATGAATAGTCTAGATTTGCATTTGCATGTACTCTCCAATCTGTATTATCAATATATTCATTAACAGCTTGAGCAACGTTTATATTACTCATAGCATTATTATTATTTGCATGTGCTGATGATAATGTTTCTGCTATTACTGAACTAATATTCTCTGCACTTATTTTTATATCAGTTGTATTATTCTCTAATTTAGATATTACTATGTCAGTTAGGCCATTTAACTGGTTTTTCTCAAATGTATTATTAAATCTAGTAACCTTATTAATTGTATTAAATATTTTTTCTTTATTAAATGTTTCTACTAACCCATTTTTTTTTATTACATAAGATATATTCTGTTTCATATTACTGTACCCTCTCTATTTTGCTATCAATTAATTTTATAGTATTCTCTATACCATAGAGCGATATGAAAGATCCCATCTTGGGACCACTATTAGCCCCAAACAGTATTTTATACAAAGATATGAACCATTCCTTTATATTATTAGGATAATATTTCTTGCCAATTTCAAATATAATATTTTGCAATACATCGCTTTCCACATTACCATTAATTTTATTTAATGATTCTTTCAAGGATATTAATGCATCTACCTGTGTTTCATTTGGAATTTCAAAATGTCTCGTATTAGAAACAAAATCATTATAATACGCAATTGCATATCTTGCTAATTTTTTCATGAAATCAATAGTATCATTAGATGGATTGTGTAAATACTTAGATATAAATTGCATTAATATATTCTCATCATTAGTATTACATGCTTGTACTAAGTTAAGTAATAATGAAAATTTTAAGATACCATTATACTTTGGAGGATTACCATTATGTATATGAAATACTGTAGTATCTAACTTATTCGTATTGTTATTGTAATTATTTATTTCATCTATATAACTATCCATTGCGGATGGTATAACATCAAAGTAAAGCTTCTTCGCTCTCTTTGGTGCTTGAAACATATAGTACGCTAAACTTTCTTCGGGTGCATATTTCAGCCACTCATCAATGGATAATCCATTCCCTTTAGATTTGGAGATTTTCCTACCTTCCTCATCTAAGAATAGCTCATATGTCAGATTTTCAGGTGGTGTACCACCTATTACTTTACATATTTTTGATGATAATTTAAATGAATCTATTAAATCTTTACCATTCATTTCATAATCTATACCTAATGCTACCCATCTCATTCCCCAATCTGCTTTCCATTGTAATTTACAATTACCATTTAGTACTGATATTTCTTCTTTCTTATTTGTATCAGGATTTGTATACACTATTGAATAATTATTTAGATTAATTTCCTCTACAGGAACCTGTAAAACTTTATGTGATACTGGACTTATTGGAAGTATTGGACTATAAGTTTTTTGCCTCTCTGCTCTTAATGAAGGAAGCATTATATTCATAATTTCTTCAAAATGTTCTAATATATTCTTTAAACAACTATTAAATACACCACTTTTATACATTTCTGTAGAACTTTTAAATTCGTATTCAAAATGAAATGAATCCAAGAATCTCATCAGCATAGCATTGTTATGGTGTGCAAAACTCTCATATTTATCGAATGGATCAGGAACAGATGTAAGCGGCATTTCTAAGTAGTTCATTAGCATTTCTTGGTTTGGAACGTTGGTTGGTACCTTTCTCAATCCATCTGAATCATCTGAAAATACATACAACTTAGATTTTACTTCTGGCATAAGCTTTCTGAAAGCATTCATTACTAAAGTAGTTCTTAATACCTCTCCGAAAGTTCCTATATGAGGAAGTCCAGATGGCCCATATCCAGTCTCTAATATTACTTCATTTTTATTTAATCTTTTAACCCTTGAAACTAGTTTTTTAGCTTCTTCAAATGGCCACGACTTGGCATTATTATACAATTCATTATTCACTTCCATCATGATTACAGAATTCGGCTTAGGCTAACAACTTAATTCTATCATGCACATTTCCTGTTGTGAAGTGCTGTAAAAATAATAAATCACTTGACTTATTTTTTGGATGTGATATGTAGGGAAAATAGTTTATTTTATAATAAAAGTTGTGATATTACTATACATTTACTTTGCTATTTTATAGAGTTCTAGTCGATAATCATCAAGTATATTTCGATTGTAGATTATGTCCAAAAATAACGAATTGCTTGCATATTTTGGGAATGGTTTGTATAGTCTATAATTATATAAATAATAGTATTACTTATTATCACATTAATGTACAAAAGTATTTACAACATTATTTATAACATTATACTGTTACAAAATTACGTGTTATATCAACAAAAAGTGTGTTCCATAGATCTTCGTTTAAAATTTCATTTGTATCGTCGTCATATTTTAAATTAAAAACAGTCTTTCCATTTAATATCTCTTTAGCATAAGAAAATAATTTATCCCGATTATTATCTAATTGTTTGGTTATTACTTGTTGTACACTTCCATAACTATTGTTGTATTTTTTGTAAGTTTTAAAATCAAATTGCTCTAATTTATTTTTTGTTTTAATAATTATGTCCATTAATTCGTGATACAATTTTTTACTTCCTATCCCATTTTTTATCATATTAATTATATCTTGGACATTCATTACTAGTAATGGTTCTATATAATCATGTTGCTTAATTTTATTTTTCTCATTATACATCCTTGTATTATCGTACACACTCGTTTGCATTATAAAATAATCTAGAAATTCTTTTATTAATATTATTTTATCTTCATTTGTCATTTCTTCATCAATAATACTATTTTTATTTATTTTATTAAAACATTTATCTATAATTTCTTTTATATCAAAACAACATCGCTCAGGTCGATATAACATATCTGCTTTTACAATATCCAGCCATATTATTTTACTGTCATATGGTTTATTGTATTTATTTAAAAATTTGTTAATATTTCTATCAAATGATATAGTTTGTTTGAACAATTTATTATTAATTTCTTGAGAGGTCAATTTTTGCACTTTCTGATTTAATAATATCTCCAATTGTTGGTAATTTAAATCATCCTGTATTAATAATGCATTATAATTATTAGTATTTTCATATACTATTGTATTGTAAATATTAGCGTCAAATAGTGTGTGTATTAATGATAGTATATATCTACTTATTGACTTACTATTTTCACTCATTTCATTTTTTTTATCATCATTTTTTGTTAGCAAGGATTCATAGTGTTCAAATAGTTTAATCAATTTTTTCAATAATGATTCGTTTCTAACTAAGATGTTATTATATACTTTATTTGGAGCTTCGTAATAATCGGTTCTAGTTATTGCAAGTCCGAATTCCACGCATTCGTCTTTAATTTGTTGTTCTTGTTCTTTCATACTATCAATAAGCTTTTGTGTAGTTATTTGTTTTTGTTGTTCTAATTCTTGTTTCTTTGCCTCGTCGCGTGCTCTATTTAATAATTCATCTTTAATTGCCTTATCAAGTAAAGCTTCACTTTCTGGGTTTGTTACATTATTTTCTTGTTCTTTATTCTTATTTTTATTCTTCCTTTTATTCTTTTTCTTATTCTTATACCGTGCTTTTTCATTGTTGCTGGTTTTTACTTTGGTTTGATTATGCTTATTTGTACTTGTACTAAATTGGTTATTATAATTTGTTTCTTGTGTATTACTAATGATATCTTTGTTATTTACATTTTCTTGATTATCTCTTTTCAAATCATTATGTGTTTCTTTTTTATTATCCTCACTAATATGTTTATTATTTACACGTTCTTTCTTATCTTCTTTTAATGCTTCATTTGTATGTTGTTTTACTATATCAACAATTTTTTTTTGATCATCACTATCAGTATTGTTTGATACTTTTGTGTTTGTAAGAATTATTGTATTATTAGTTTGACTCACTTTGTCATGAAGTGTATCGGCTTTTTGTTTATTATATTCAATACTAAATCCTATATTATTTTCTTTTTGATTTACAATATTTTTATCACTACTTTTTATTATCTCATCATGAGTAACTTGTATATTATTATTGGTATTTATATTTTGTCCACATTTATCTGTATTTTGTTTAGCTACCGAATTATTAGAATTAATTATAATATCATTATTTGCTGGTTTCTTATTCTTATTTTTATTTAAATGCTTACTATTCAACCCAATAATTGTGGATTCATTTGTGTTCTTTGAAGATTCTATCGTCTTTTTTGTATTTTTATTCTCAACATAACTATCTAATCTTGGGACACTCCTTGCACGCGTACTTGTCTTACTATTATTGGAGTTAGTAGTTGACTTGATGCTATCATTAGTTTTTATATCCTTATTTTCATTTTCTAGAGCCTTTATTTCTTTTGTAGTTTTAATTTGATTTGGTATATTGTTACTAATTACTTCCGTATTACTGTCTTTTGTGCAACAAATATTAATACTATTTATTTTTTCATATTGCATTAGTTGTTTATTGTTAATACCAGAATACTCAATACTATTGACATTTTCTATATCGAATTTATAACATTTTTCATTTTGTTTTATTATATTGCTTGGTTCTTTATTATCATTACGCAATTCCATAATCTCATCTTTATTTCTTAATTGTGTATTATCATTACGTAATTTTATGATCTCATCTTGCAATTCATGTATTTGATGGTATGCCAAATATGATATGGTATTTTCGTCTAAAGATGAATAATTTCTCATATTGAGTGTATCGTTATTCGAAAAATATTCTGGTTGAGATGCGAAATAAATTGTTTTTTTTATAAAATTACTGTATTTATTTTTGAGATGATTAAGTGTCCGTGTATTGTTTTGTATATTATTATCATACTTGTTATATGTGCAATTATTATAATAATTATTGGAATAGTAATAATCATTACAATTTTTGGAATAGTAATAATCATTACAATTTTTGGTATTATAATAAATCGTACCATAAGAATTTACATTCATTAAGATTATATTAAGTAGTATTACGTGATAGTATTTTAACATAGGGTTAATATTTATTAACTTACTACCACATTATTGTAACATTTTTTAACTATTATTTTAATGTAAACATAATTATATTTTAAATGAATTTGTTTGATGGTAAAGATTTTCACGAATGAGAAACTTAGTAATGTTCCAATAAAATAATTTGCTTGATTAATTTACAAAGCATGATATAATGACATTAGAGTGCGGGAAGTGGCTCAGCCTGGCTAGAGCACCTGCTTTGGGAGCAGGGGGTCGGAGGTTCGAATCCTCTCTTCCCGACCATTTGTTTTTATAAAAATCAAAAAGTACGATCTGGGTAATATTTTCATTCATTCACATTGCAAACATCTATGCCAGGTCAATATAATACATAACACAAATTAGTGCCTCTGTATTCGTAAGAACTGACATCTATGTTATGCATTATAAGAAAAATACTAATATTTTATACTATGTAGTATCATGTTTTGGCTTTGTGGAATAATAAAAACAAATAGTATAACAATATAAGATAATACTAATACAAAACAATATCGTATTAACAGGCAATTTCCATGATGTTGTTTGTTTACAATATATGATAAGTAATACGTGGAAAGTCAATTATTTCTGTAACGAACTACAGTAATGTACTGGTACAACAACCAACCATCGTATAACAAATATTACATATAATATTTTTTGAATTATAAAATTTGTTATATGTACACGTATTGTTGCATTATATAAGGTATTATAGTATAATCAAATTGGAGGAGAGATGTCCGAGTGGCTGAAGGAGCCCGCCTGGAAAGCGAGTATACGTTTATTAGCGTATCGGGGGTTCGAATCCCCCTCTCTC
>CACYBM010000027.1 GCA_902772645.1 uncultured Pseudomonadota bacterium
ATTATTATGGGCTTACACTTTTTTGGAATATTAAAGAATTACTGGTAAAATAAAAGTATGAATGGAAAATAAGTTACTAAGTATTAACAAAGATATTTTTGCACCAGTTGGAATATATCTGTTTTATATAAAAATCAAGATGATATAATAAAATGAATTACAACAAAAATTATTACAAAGCAGAGATTCTATCACCAATAATATTACATTTTTTGAAAATAGATAGAAAAAATCTGCGATAGAAATTCAAACAATTGCAGTATAAAAATATAAATTGGCAACAATGATAAAAAATATCCGGTAAACTGCTAAAAAAAATAACCCAATGATAAAACAAAGAATCAATAATAAATAATATATAATATGAACGTAATAACTTTGTGAAACAAATTAAAATCAATAACATTGACACTTATTACAATAACTCATTATGATGCAAAGTGTAGACTATTTTATAATAGTACTTTTTTATATCTGTCCTGTAAGACATTTTTGTTTTATGCTATTATACAATAGATGTTATTGTACATATTATACAGCTTTATGCATCGTAAACGTATTAATAAAAAAGCGATTGTAAATAAAATTTCCATTAATAAACTGATACCAAATATTATTACGTTGTCATCATTATTCGTAGGTTTAACTCAAATAAAATTTGCTTTGGTTGGTAAGTGGGAATTTGCTGTAATAACTGTTTTAGTATCAGCTATATTAGATGCATCTGACGGTAGATTAGCTAGATTATTAAATTCATGTAGTAGATTTGGAGCCGAATTAGATTCCATAGCAGATTTCGCTGCATTTGGATTAGGTCCAGCTATTACATTATATTTATACAGCTTATCAAACTTAAACCGTATTGGGTGGATAGCATCAATATTCTTTGCTATATGCATGGGATTACGATTGGCACGCTTTAATACCCATGACATAGAAAATATAAAAACCCCATTGTCAGGATACTTCTTTACTGGAGTACCAGCACCAGCAGGAGCAGTATTAGCAGAGTTTCCAATAATATTATATAATGCATTTGAAATAGATTTATTTAAAAATTCATATTTATGTATGTTCAATATAATAACAGTTGGATTATTATGTATATCAACCTTACCAACACTATCAATAAAGAAATTGCATATAAAGAAGGAACAATATACTAAATTCTTCTTACTGGTAATCATTTGCACAGGTATTATATTTATATTTACTTGGATAGCATTAAGTATATTAGTAATAATTTATATAATATCAATATTTACGTGTAATAAAAAAGCAAAAATAATATTGAGGAGTATTAATAGAAACTAGTATAACCTCTATAATATCAATAAATGTAATAATTTTTATTTGTAGATTGATTTAAATAATTTAAAATAGTAATATTTGAGTTAGATCTGATATGAAATCTTTTACTCTTATATTTATTTTATGATACGCTTTTATTATTTGTTGTGAAATATCATAATGTAATACATCACTATTTCTTTGATATCATTCTTATCAAAACAATCATTGTTCTGAAAATTATTTTGTAATACGATCATACTTTTAGTATAAATCATAATGAAACCACATAGATACTTGGTAATAATATTAAATATTACTACAAGTATCTCATAAAACCAAATGTTACATTTAAAATAATCCTGGTAAGTGCATTCCTCCTGTTGCTTTTTTCATTTCTTCTTCATATATAGCATCTGCCTTAGTCTTAGCATTATTGAAAGCAGTAATTATTAAGTCCTCCAGCATTTCCGTATCCTCTGGATCTACTATTTTCTTATCTATTACTATTGATTTCATTTTTCCACTTACCGTAAGTGTAATTTCAATTGCTCCAGATCCAGATGCACCCGTAACTTCCTTATCCTTAATGTCATTTTGAGCCTTAGTAACATTAGCTTGTAGCTTCTGTGCCTGAGCTAATAACTGATTCATGTTATTCATAAACCATATAACTTTATCTTACATACTATAGACATTCTATTATATCATTAAACTTTAAACAATAAGTTATATTTCAGTATGAAAAACCCAAGCTAGATAAACTCATCACATATTTAGTTATAAGCATATAATTATGAAAGATATAGTGTTAATTTATATTAACAACCATGCCATCCATTTCTTTAGTTATTACTACTTGACATGCTAGTCTCGTTGTTGGTCTATACATTGGTAAATATTCTATTACATCCTGTTCATTACCTTCAGGTTCTGGTATTTTACTTATATATAATGGATCTATATCTACATTGCATGATCCACATATGCCAGCACCACCACATCCACCAATTAATGGCACATTATTCCTTAATGCACATTCTAATAATGTTTCACCTTCATTACCATTGACTTTAAATTCCTTGTCATTACATTTAAAAACTATATTAATCATATTTACTCCTTTCTTTTACTAATATATAACAAACTTAGCAATTTATACATTTTGTACTATAATTTAAACTGAACTTATCATTACTATGGTTAAGCACCATATCAAACATATTTATTCATTTTTTTACCAATATATATTTATTTTTTTATATAAATCATATTAGTTTATATATTTTACTTTATATTCTTTATATTCTAATAATATACCAACTATATTTTATCCATTATTTTATTAATATATACTAATTATCTAATTGTTATTACTTATTAATAATGCTGGTTCATATTTTTTTACTTTAAATACGTTTACACTTTATTACTATATTTTACTAGTATTTATCTATTCTTACTTTAAACATTCTGCTAATTTATTTTTATTTGTCTTCTTATTATTACATTTTAGCATATTCAAACCCTTTGTTTTAAGACAATATTAATTCCTTTTTAATTTACTAATAAAAAAATCTAAATCTTGAGTAGTACATAGTCCTATACTTGACGGATCTCTTGAGTTTAGTGATGACATGTTTTTATATGTCTTGTTCCTTATGGAGTGCACCGTTCTTGTAGTAGTACCAAGTAGTTTACATATATCATTATCTGGCATTTCTGGATAATACTTTATTATCCAAAGTATTGCATTAGGTTTATCATTCCTTTTTGATTTGGGTGTGTATTTGTATTGTTTGCTATTATTATCTTCGTCTAGTTCAGGAATCACTGTTAATTGCAATCGTGCATCTGGATCTGCTTCACATCTATGGATTTCATCATTAGTTAACTGTGATGATAATATAGGACTAAATCCTACTAGATTAGTTCCAATTTCATTATTAGCCAATGATTCTATTTCAAGTACATGTAACCCACAGAAATCAGCTATTTGTTCAAATGTTAAACAAGTATTTTCTATTAACCATATAGCAGTTGCTCTCGGCATTAACGTTTTACTCATTGCAAATTAAAAGGACTATACATATCTGTATAAATATACTATAACATTAAAGCCATTGAACAATAAAACACTATTTTAGCCCATAAGATATAACTATATATTTATTATAAAATAAATACAAGACATTTTACCGTATGTAAATAACAGTATCAATCAAATAATTCTACATATATTATTAAAGTAAAAAGGATAAAGAACATACCACGTTCGCATATAAGTTATATGCACGTAATAGACATATTATCTTTAATACTTACTATTATCTATAAGTTTTATTTAATGCTACAGTTTTTAAAACAATGATTAATATTCTGTTTACTCGTACTTATTATATGCCAAATAATATTATACTTAATTGTATGTATATTGTATGTATTCAGTACATTACTATTCTAAATACTGGGTTTACTATATAATTTTATAATGAATTTATTACTAAACTTTATTAGTATCTTTATAAGATAATACTTTAATAAATTTTGTACTTAATATGTTAACTGATGAATTTTTACAAATGTACATAGTATCAACTGTATCAGGTATAATTATTTTCCCGGTATATTTAGTATTATTTCCAAGTAATGTGATTGTATTATTTGTGGTATTTATTTTTATGTCTTTACAGCCAATTAATCCAATATATATTATACTTGGCATATTATTTAATAATCCAGTTGTTTTATAAGTCCTGCCATTTATAAATAAATTTTCTATTGTATTTACATCAATATATTTATTTATATTATCTGCTTTATTTACATATTCTATAAAACTAAACTTACCAGCTCCTACTTTACATTCATAGGATAATTTTATGTCATATTTCGCAAATCTATCATTTATATCAAGTTTTAATATTTTATCATTACTGTCAAATATTATAGGACTTTTTAATATTTCCATTCTATATTTACTATAATCTTCTTTTTCACTAAATTCATGATTATTTCCAAGCCAATAAAGTTCTGGAAAGTAAGATAATCGTTGTTTACTTTGTTTTGAATTATTTTCTGTAAATGTTTCAAAATCATCCTTACAATTCTCGGGATATGTAGTATACATATTAATACTAATATTTGCTTTTACCTTATTTATATTGTTATCTTGTTTAGTATATCTATTTAAATACAAATTACCAGCATAACCTATTGTACAATTATTAATTTTACAACCAGGATATAGAATAGTATTTGAATAATCTGATATATTAATCGGTGAATAAGCACTTTTTTTACCATATCATAAGTTGCGTTGGGACCAATGATTATATTCTGATTATTTGCTCTTTTACCTGATAAATCATATATGTTGTAGGTTTTTGTAGTAAAACTCAACCAAGGATATTTATCTACTCTTTTACTATTTGATAAATTACCTAACAGTAATAAACTAGAATTATTAAATAATCTAAATTCTACATCTTCAGAATCTAATGTAGTACCATCTGGTATTATTAATGTAGTATTTGCAGGTAAATTAACAAGTAATCCATGTTCGAAATTTGTATTTTGTTGTTTCAATGTATATGTATTACTGTTATTATCATCACATTTTCTTTACTATTAAGTTTCCACCACACATCTTATTAAATCCAGGTAATAAACTAACGTAGTATTTTACTGCTCCCATTATTGTTTGCAAATCATAACAATACTTTTCTTCATATACTAAATATTTTCTATTGCTATCATTAGCACCTGTCGGATAAAATAGTTTAGCAAAGTTCTTGCTGTCTTTATTGTTTTCAATTCCACAATTATTTAATATTTGTTTATTAGTATCATCCATTGGATTATAATCAATTGTATTAATCGCTTCAGTACTGTATACAATAAAACTTTGAGATAATAACAATAATTGTATATTATTCAATAACTTGTTCATAATAAAAAAAATATTGGTCTATTATAATCAGGATATTATATCTTTGTTAATTATTAATTAATTCAAAATACTGTTGAATTATGATGTAATATTCCATATTTATTATAAGTTACAACAACAGATCATTCCATTCTTATAATCTTAAATTATGTTAAAATATAACTATTAATACAATTTGATAACGTAGATGGCCTGTTCTGAGTTCGACTTTGAAATAATAAAAAAAAGTAAATCATGTAATGCTAGATTGGGTATAATACATACTCCACATGGTAATGTAAAGACACCAGCAATAATATTTTGTGGCACTAAAGCAACAGTAAAATGGGTAACAATTGAGCATTTAAAGCAGGAAAATACTCAAATTATATTATCAAATACTTATCATTTATTACTACAGCCGGGTCCAGAGATAATAAAGAAAGCAGGTGGATTACATGAATTTACTGGATGGAATGGTCCAATGTTTACAGACTCAGGAGGATATCAAGTATTTAGTCTTGGATATGGAGGAGTTGCTGCTGAAATAAAAGGAGTACGATTACCTAAAGGTAAGAAAAGTTTACTAAGAGTAACGGAAGAAGGAGCATTGTTTAGATCATATATAGATGGTAAAAAGGTATTGTTAACTCCTGAACTATCAATACAAACGCAAATATCATTAGGAGCTGACATAATAGTATGCCTTGATGAGTGTACGCCATATAATACAGACAAAATGCTAGTATCCAATTCAATGGTAAGAAATAAAAGATGGGCATTAAGGTGTAAAGATGAATTAGAAAGAAACGGAAATGGTAAACAAGGATTAATAAATGTAGTACAGGGCGGTATATACGAAGATCTACGATTAGAAAGTGCAGAATTTGCTAATACTAATAATTTTGATGGATTAGCTATAGGTGGTAGTCTAGGTAAGACAAGTGATGAAATGTATTCGATTGTAAAAATGACAAAAGAAATGTTGGATGAGACTAAATATGTACATTTATTAGGTATTGGAGGTATTAAAGATATATTTACTTGTTTTAAATATGGAATAGATACTTTTGATTGTGTTAGTCCTACAAGAATAGCAAGACACGGTATAGCATTAGTGAAAGTTAAAGAAAATAAAATAAGAAACAGTAATCAAATAAATATTACATCTGCTCCATTTACTGAAGATTTTACTCCAATAAGCAATGAATGCGAATGTTATACATGTAGAAACTTTACTAAGGCATATATACATCATTTATTTAAAGCTAAAGAAACACTTGGAGGACAGTTAATATCAATTCATAATATAAGATTCCTAAATACAATGATGGAAAATATAAGAAAATCTATAGACAATGAAAATATTGATGACATAGAAAAAGATTATTGTAATGAATAATTACTGCTAATGAAATTAAATGTATAGGATTGTTATATACAATACAATGATGAAAATATGAGAATTGTGTATTCATCAATTAAATACTAATGTATAAATTTAATTGCTCTTCTCGGACAATATTTTGCACATAATCTACACTGAGAACAATATTCTTTTTGAAAATTATATTGTTTACTATCTATGATAGTAATAGCTTTCATTGGACAAATTCTCATACATGTTTTACATCCTATACACTTAGTGTTATCTATAAATAATGTATTTTTACTTAACAACTCACTATCTATTTGTATTTGTTCCAAGTTCTTAGTAACTATATTTCTTCTTAATAATATATTTAATCCAGATATTATTGAATTAACAATATCTATTAATAATAATTTTCGTACCAATTGAATAAACATAATAACAAAATGTGCATATATTTATATAGTTTAACCTATTTTAATATACCTGCCAATTAAAAGAATTTAAGCCCATAAAAACTTACTTATATAATCCCATAACACAATAACCATGCCTAAGTTAATTATTTCTTAATATATGAAAATATACAATCACAATATATGTATATACATTCAAAATGTTAACTTGCATGAAAAAATATACTATAGTTATTTGTACATTTCTTTTAATTCAGTCTAATTGTTTCATTTATGCAAAGAAAAATGATTTACAAAAAGGAATGGAAGAAGCATCAGATACTACTGATACAATAAGTGCAGAAGGTACTAAAATAGGTAATTCAATTGCAAAATTTGCTAAAAATATTAAGGGTATCTTTAAAGAATTTGATGACGAGGAGGAGGATAAAAAGGAATCAAAATCATGTGATTACAAATTAAAAAATGCTATTAATGATACCAATAATAAATTACAAAATATATTAAATACAAGATGGAACTCGGTATATGATATGCAATCAGCCATCGCTAGAGTGCAAAACGAATTAAATGCATCGACTAATACAAATGTCTCAAATATGCAAACAAATAATAATATCACGAATAATAACAAGAATGGTAAATTAATAAATAGTGCAAATAATCCAAAAATAAGGATTGTACAACAAACTAATACTACAAAACCTAAAAACAATTTTGTTACAAAACTTTTTAGATCAAATAGAAAGTAAGAGGTAAAATACAATATGGCTCGATAAAGTTAGACAATAAAAACCTTTTTGTACATTATTATACATATAATTAAATATACATTATTATATAGCACAAATATAATATTTACTAGTATTTATAATGTTATATACTGATATACCAATAATTAATTAAATGTATGTTATGTAATGTTATATGACAATATAATTATTGTTAGTCAATAATAAAATATTACAATCTCTGTACAATTAAATTTATTTAATGCAACAATATATACAATTTTTTATATTTTGAATTTTCATAAATACTAATTTGTTGTATCAGTAATACTAACATAAAGTATTATCCTAATCAACTTTTTTCACAATAAATTGCTTAATTATTCATCATTATTATTTATTAATGGATACAATAAATTAATCCACATATTTTTATTTTCATTAAAACACCTCATAATAACATCTTTTGTAAAGAATCCATTCTCATAGTATGCCATATAACTAATATCATTAATATTTTCAATGTCCTCATCACTGATACAATTATTTAATTGTAATATTTTATTTGTCATTATTATGCCATAAGCTATATTAGTCATTAAACAAAATCTATCGTTAATTTTGCTAATAGGTGTATTACTAATAGCTGTACTATTTAATTCTTCAAATTCACTATATAGTGTTAATAAATATTTTTTACCAGTGTTTAGATCTAAGTTAGGTATAATGCAATTCTTTTGAAAAATTGTATTAGGATCATTTTCAATTGTAATGTTTGTTTCAATACTATTTGAGAATATTTCATTTATACTATCTTGTGATTCTGATTTAATAATAAATCCTTGAGAACCATTGGATGTATTACTATATGTTGATGCAATACTACTTTGTGATGTACTATTAATATTGGATTGTTTTCCATTATTATAATTATTATCAAACTCTTTTTTATAATTGTTGTAAAAAGAAGTAAAAGATAGACTTCTATCGTTATCTATATTATGTATAAACGAACTAGCATTAACAATATTGATCAAACAAATACTTACAAAGATTGACTTATAAAACATAACCACTAATAATATATATTACTGACTATCATTTATAGGATAACAAGCGTACATTAATTTTCAGTTAATATAAAATTTACAAAAATATTATGTGATATTATAATTGAAACTGTTTTGTTACATTACTGATATGTATTATGGATTTTTTTGAAATTATTACATTGAGTGTGGTACAGGGTATTGGGGAATTTTTACCAATTAGTTCTTCAACTAATATAACTTTAATTTCAAAATTATTATCTTTTAATGATCTATCATTTTCTTTGAAAATAGCATTGCATGGTGGAAGTCTTTTAGCATTATTAATATATTTTAGAAAAGTTATATTCAAAATTATTTTAGGAATATTTACAGATAAAGTAAAATTATTTAATACTGCATTTAATCTAATGCTATTTACTACCATACCAGTAATTATTATTGGATACATATTCAATGACTTTATAAAAAATTTTGATATACCATTTATTACTGGTATTCTTTTAATAATATTTGGTATTATATTGCATACATTTGATAAATATAGCATTAATATAGGAATGAATTGTGAAAATAATATATTAAAATATATAATAATTGGTTGCTTCCAATCAATAGCAATATTCCAAGGAGTAAGTAGATCAGGTATATGTATAACAGCATGTAGATTACTGAACATTGAAAGGCCTCAATCAATAACTATATCTTTATTATTAGCAATACCAAGTATAAGTGGTTCGTTAGTATTAGAACTTGTAAATATGTATAAGAATAATACATTGAACACTTTAAATACTGATACATTATTTGCAGTATTAATTACTGGATTGATAGGTATTATTGCAATAGAACCATGCATTAAATACATGCAAAAGAATGGTTTTTATGTATTAATGTGGTATAGAATTATAATAGGCTTAATACTTATATTCTTGATAAAGTAGTAGTAACATCATGTTAGTAATTGTTATTGATTAGTAGACACCGTGTTATTGAACATATGCAGTATATTATTTTTAATAGACAGATGAAGTTTTTATTTATATCAATTTTGATTATGAATAATCCTTGTTTATATGCTTTAAATAGAGATGCAATAGATAATTATGTTTTTGAATTATTACCTAATAAACCCGAAGTAGCCAAAAGTTTTTTAAAAAGAAAAATAAAAGATCCTTATTGTTGTTACTTGTTGGGTACTATTTACTTAACTGAAAAAGATTTTAAAAGTGCTGATAAGTACTTAACACAAGCTGCAGAAGCAGGATCTTTAGATGCAATTAATTCAATTGGAGACGGTTATTATTCGGGCGACATAAGAAAGAAAAATCACAAAGAAGCATTGAAATGTTACGTAGATGCTGCAAAAAAAGGTAATGGGGCTGCTCAATTTAATGCAGGATCCGTCTATCTCAAATATAGTAAATCTATTAGAACTTTAAAGAAAGCTATATTCTGGTTTGATAAAGCGTCGAAGAATGATGATATAAAAGAATTAAGGAAATATATATTAATATGTAAAAAAGTAGCAAAAGAAAGATTAGACGAGTTACAGAATACATGTAACGATAATAATAAAACAAAATCTAGTAATAGTAAAGTGATAAACAAGAATAACCAAAACAAACAGAGATCATAATGCTTATTATAAATAATATAGTAAATTATTATAGTTTATTTTTAAATAAACATCCAGTAATCAGTGCATTACTTGCTGGAAGTTTACTTAAATTTTCATTCAATGGATGTAAATATTTGGGATTCATCTGTTTTATATTGTCATTTAATATACTTATTACAATATTAAATATATATTTATTAAATAAAAATCTTAAACAATCCTTCATAGTTGGATATTCATTTGGATTTACTTATTTTTTATTTACAATAAGTTGGATAACAAACTCATTTACATACGTTGGTTTAAATATTTTTTATGCATATGCTGCTTTGTTATTACTAGTATCTTTGTTTTCATTGTATCCTGCTATCACTTGTATATCAACAGTATATTTATCAACTAATAAATTTAATTTGAATATATATTTTGCATTATTATGGACTATAACTGAATATTTAAGAAGTATATTATTTACTGGATTCCCATGGAATTTGGTTGGTTATGCTTCCTATCAATTTAATTACTTCATACAAATAGCAGATATTTTTGGAATATTTGGAGTATCTTTCTTATTAATATTAATAATATTATTACTTAGGAATAAGAAGCAATACATATATGGAGTTGTATTATTAATAGCGTCAGTATTATATGGTTTTTATAGAGTCAATATATTTAATGGATACATAATACCAAATAAAATAGATAACGTAATTCTAGTACACCCTTCGATAAAACAATCAGATAAGTTAAATAATCAGGTTTTTTGGAATAATATTGATTTACATATATATTTATCCTCTATAGATAATCTAAACAAAAATAATAAGACATTAATTATATGGCCAGAAGCTGCTGTTAATACTGTAATAACCGATTTTATAGTCAAATACCTATCAAGCACTGTAACTAATGACAACACATTATTATTAACTGGTACTGATAGAATTGAAAATAACAAAGCTTATAATAGTGCAGTCGTTATTAATAATAAAAATGAAATAATAAAATTCTATGATAAAAGACACTTGGTTCCATTTGGAGAATACATTCCTAATTGGATAAACTCTATAGGATTAAGCAAAATAGCATCAGGAGAAGATAGTTTCTATAAAGGAACACACACAAATTCTATTAATATAAATGGATACAGACCATTTGACATATGTATATGTTATGAAATAATCCTCCCTGGTCAAGTAATGGATTCTCCGCATGCTAGCGAGTGGATATTAAATATAACCAATGATGCTTGGTTTGATGGTAGCGATGAACAATATCAACATACAGTAATGACATGTTTCAGAGCAATAGAACAAGGTAGATCAATTGCTAGATGTAATAATAATGGAGTATCTGCAATTATAGATTGCCATGGGAAAATAATAAGATCATTAAATTCAAATATTATTGGATATATATATGATGAAATGCCAAAAAAATACTATAATACAATATATTCAAAATATAAAAATAGTATAATATTATGTATAATGATAATAACATTAATTATATTGCTATGTTACAAAAATAAAAAATATGGAGAAATAAAGATGTAAATAAAACAATTCAAAAATAAAATACGTTATATACAATTAATAAATAATGGTTTCTTAACTATTCACTGTAAATTATTAATAATAAAGTAGCAATCTAAGGAATTTATGGAGTAACATTATACTCACGCACATCATAAGTACAATTAAAAACAATGCTTAAGCACATGAGATCTTATAATAATCACTATTTAAATCATTGATATATTACACAATGCAATTTTACATTTGTTTATACTGTACTAATAATTACAATTGCTGATTAGAATTTTGATCCCATAATCCTTATCTGCACGTAATAATACATTATATAAACACATTAACCTTAAATGACACAAATATACTGAGCACTTCATTATAATCTAAATACTCGTAGGGGATACTACAGTTTTTGACCAATAGTTAATACAGCTAGTTATATTTTTCTTAAACTGAACAAAATCAAATGATTTGCATATATATCCTGATGATCCATATTTGTATGATTGTTCCATAAGAGTAGAATCAACATTGCTAGTAAGCATTATTATTGGAATATTACCAAGTAATGTATCGTGTTTAATGTCTTTTAATATAGCTATACCATTTCTATTAGGCAAGTATATATCAAGAAATATTAGGTCTGGTTTTGGAAAATCAGTACATAGTGTTTTGTATTTCAGTAATGACATCAATTGATCACTATCATGGACACATAATACATTGATAGATTCTATTTCCTGTAGAGCTCTTCTAGTAATGGCTTCATCTCCTGGATTATCCTCAACTATTAGTACATTAAAACTGTTTTGTGCTCTAAATCTATTATTTTTTACTTTAATTTCGTTATTATATACTGTTAACTCCCTAAAAAATGAATCAATTGGTGAATTATAAGCGGTAGCTAACTTAAATAGGAGATAAGCTGAAATCCTACTACCAGCACATTCATATTTCTGTATTTGTTGATATGACATACCAGTCTTCTTGGCTGCATCCATTAATGTCATATTGCAACGTAAGCGTCTATCCTTTAATTGTTTCCCTATATAGTCATCAAAAAATTTATTACTATTAACAGATACCATAATACATACCTCCTATAATGCTAAAAGACTAATTTCATAGGCACACCCACTATTGCCTTCTAAAAATGTTATACTTCCATTATTTTTAGTAATAAGCTCTCTTACTATTGGTAAGCCAAAACTTGCAATCCCACTATTGTTTGAATCTTCATATAATGTTTTCTTAATTTCTTTTATAGTTTCACGACTTAACACTTTACCATTATCTTCAAATAGCAATATTATATTGTCATTTAATTTATCTTTATATGATATTTTAATTATTAGTTCATTACAAACAGCGTATTTTATTGCATTTTCTATTAAGTTTTTAAATATTCTAAATAAATCAATTGCACTACATTTTAGTAAGGGGAGATCATCTTGTACTTCAATATTACATTTTCTTTTTATCATTTGATTAGATAATAAGCATACTATTTTATTAATTATTAGATTCAAGTTTTGTGGTTTCCTGTTCTGGTTCTTATCAGTATAGTTTAGAATTGAATTATTAAAATCGTCTAGAATACTTAGACAATTTATTGCATTATTTATATAGTACAAAAGGTCACTACTATTCATTGGATGAGTATTTATATTTGAGATATCCATTTTTATTATTTGCAAGAAACTGGAAATATTACGCAATGGTTCTCTCATATCATGATGATATTTTCTTAAAAAATTCTTATTTATTTCTCTATCTAATATATCATCAGAAATAGCTTCCATTTTATCTCACTAAAAATAGTACAACAAAATATAACTAATATTGTATGAAATATTACTAGTAATAATTAGTTGTAATCTCTTACGTATTTCTAATACTACGCGAAAATTTTTTACATGTCAATATACTTTTGGTGCGAAATAATACTAATTATTAATATCTTATTACTTAACAGGATAAAAAACTAATCTTTTCTGATTGTATATGAAAATACACGCAATAGTTGGTATTTGTAGTATTATTCCATTAATATTTAATATGTACTTGATTTATTACTAAATTTAGTATAGAATATAATTGATATGGATATTTTTATAGGAGTTTTATTATGTTTATTAATAATAAAAACATATTGTTTGTAATAGCTATATTTTTACTAGGTTCAAATATTAAAGCAAGTGATTTAAAATACAATTATGATACCGAAGAATTTGCCAATATTAGTGATTGTTTAGTAGAAAATGTAAATGTCCCAAATGTTTTAAATAATGCTAATGATTTTATTACATATACTAATTATGGTACTAAATGTAGAGGAAAAACCAATCCATACAATAATACTGCTTTTTTAGAAACAGTTGTTATAAAACAAAAAAATAAAAATATAGTATTACCTATTTCTGATTCCTGGGTAGTTAATGATGAAAATTTTTATATAAAAATAAAACAAAATAACCAATGCAGGGGACTAACTACTCCATATGATAATTGCTTATATAGAGAAGTAATTGTGCAGAAAAAAGAAAATCCAGATTCCAAAATAAAGAATTCATTACAAGCTTTGTTCTCAAGTATTAAAACTGCGAATACTGTTTATTTGGATGAATAAAATATTCAAAAAAAACATAATGCTAAGTACGATTATTATCAAATGATTTTTATGTATGATTATATCATTTGATATTATGTTATACTTGATTTAACTATTGTTATATGTAACTTCGCACTGATAATTAAAATATATCTTAGAAATAAGTAGCACAAATATTGTACTAATACTTAGAAAGTATATTGTGCCGAGTGCATAGGTGTTTATTATTAGATTCAGTTACATATTTTGGTATTCTAACATTGAGAGTGATTGTTGTATTTAACATATGCTGGTATTGTATTAACAGATACTATATGCGATTTTTATTTAGCAAATATGAATTCATATTTTCTGTTGCATTTCTGTATGTGTAATGTTATAATGAAATTGTGTCTCCTTAGTCTAGAGGCCTAGGACATCGCCCTCTCACGGCGACAACACGGGTTCAAATCCCGTAGGAGACGCCAGATTTGTTTGTTCTAATATGTATTGTGTTTAGTTTTTATTGACATGGTACGTGATTTTATATTTGTTATTAATATTAAATAGTTCTTGTATTATATAATGTATATTGTAAGTTAACATTATATAAGTTTTTATACAATTCAATATAATTTATTAGCATTCTATTAATTATTTTGAGTATTGTTATGTTACATTACTTTTTATTTTATTGATTAATGTTCAGATGAATAATTGACATTTTGTACAAATCATATTAGAATAATATGGAAAATGGTGTTTTAAAAAAAGGAGAATTTTTTATGACTCTAACGAGAAAAAAAATAGCTTTGTTGTGTATGAGCATATTAACGTTGAGTTACATGAATGATAGTGCACAAAGTTCATCACTCACAAACGTGAAAAAATATAATTCACATTATAACACGAATGATAATATGTTATTATGGAATAGTGATAAAAGTATTGATTTTAGTAGTATATTTGA
>CACYBM010000028.1 GCA_902772645.1 uncultured Pseudomonadota bacterium
GATGAAATTTACAGAAGGTATAGTAATAAATATTCTGCTGTATCTTTCATTATAATTTGTATTTATTGGAAATATATGATATTATTTTCTGTTTTAGAATAGTATAAACAGTTGATAAGGTAGTATTCCATATAATTATGAGCATTAGTATGCATTGCAGATTAATTAAATTTTTGATGTTATTACATTACATCATTAATGCTAATGTTTGATTAACAATAGGTTGTGTTCTTACTTTCTCAAGTTTTCAATTTGCAATTAACTATGTTAAAGCATGTATATGTTATGAATAAAATAATTAATTTGCAGCTCAAATTGGCATGTGTTAAAATGTACATAGAAGTAATGAACATCTGAAATGTTATTACAAAACAAATTTGATGACACTACATTGTTGTTTTGTAGTGTTGTTTTCAGTAGTGTTAATTGTATAAGCTGATTTGCATTTATGCTATTATTTGTTATATCAGTTATTAGTAAGTGGTGTTTTTATGAATTTAAATTTTGCAGTAAAAAATAGAGATAAAAGTGGTGCTAGAAATGCACGCAAGCTTAGATTACAAGGATTTGTCCCTGGTATAGTATACGGAGACAATAAAGATCCTTTAATGATATCAATCTCTGAAAAGGAATTAACAAAGGAGTGTTCAACATCCTCATTTTTTAATAGTGTATTAACATTAAATATAGATTCTAAAGTAGAAAGAGTATTACCGAAAGAAATTACATATCATCCAGTTACTGGAAGGGTTATACATGTTGATTTTATGAGAGTATCCAATGGATCTAAGGTAAAGATTCAAATACCAGTTGAAACTATTAATGAAGATAAGGCTCCTGGTATTAAAAAGGGGGGTATTATTAATCTTGTTGTCTATAAATTAGAGTGTTATGTTGATCCAGACAATATACCTGAAAAGATAGAGTTAGATTTAACAGGTAAGGAAATAGGAGAAAGTTTCTTGTTAGATAAGATACAGTTACCAAGTGGTGTCAAACCTGTAAATCCTGAGAGGGATTCTGTTTTGGCAACAATAGTAATATCTAATGTATCTGCATCTGAAGATAAACCACAAGCTGCATCGGCTACTGAGTCATCTACAACAGAAGCAAGTAAATAATGTTAAAGACTGCTATTTATTTAATAGTAGGGCTGGGGAATCCAGGTATTCAATATGGTAAAACAATTCATAATATTGGGTTTATGTTTGTTGATTATTTGGCTTCCTCAATTGGTTTTCCAGAGTATAAACAGGACAAAAAATTTAATGCTTTGTATACTGAAAAGATAATAAATGGTAATAAATTTATTATTATCAAGCCTCATACATTTATGAATTTGTCTGGTCAAGCAGTGCAACAATTTGTTAGTTTTTACAAAATAAAACCAGAGAATGTGTTTGTGGTACATGATGATATAGATATAAAACCAAGTAAAATTAAAGTAAAATTAGGAGGAAGTAGCGGTGGACACAATGGAATAAAAAACATTGATCTAATGCTTGGTACTAATAACTATTGGCGTATAAGAATAGGAGTAGGTAGGCCTGAGAATAAAGATATACAAATTAATAATTACGTGCTATCAAATGTTCCAGAGGTACAAATGGAGAAAAATGAAAAAATATTCGAAGTAATATCTAATAATATAGAAGAACTAGCTACTAGCGATAATAAACAACCAGTAGTGAGTAATATAACTTTACAGGTATCGGAATTAAGTAAAACAATATTAATGAAAAATTAGTGTTTTATGGAATAATTATATATAAGAATTGTTATTAATTGTTTTATTTCTGGTTTTTTCTTTCTCGCATGCGATATAGTGTATCTATAATAAATAAACAACATCATAATGCATCAATTGGTATTTTGTAGCATATTATGATCATGTTTTAAATGTTCATATGTTTAATGTAAATAGTTAATGTTGTATACTAAAAATAGTAATATGTTATGTATGAATAGTAATGATGAATGATAGTGATGAATTAACACTTAGACCAACAGAAGATTATGCTTTTAAA
>CACYBM010000029.1 GCA_902772645.1 uncultured Pseudomonadota bacterium
AATGTAAATATTAATAATGAATATATATCATTTAAATATTTACTATATTATGTAAGAAATAAAATTCTACAATTGGGAAGTGTTACTCTAAAGAATTTAGATAAAAATCCTGATTATAATAGTACAGTTAAAGCGAATAAAAATATATTAAACAATACTTTCGATATAATAAAACAGATGGCTTCATATATAGAAGCAGATATATATAATAAAAATAATGTTATTGTAAAACAAACAAGTAAAAAAGTAATAAAAAATAAGTATGAAAATCTAATACTATGGGATGGAGCTCTATTTATTCCTGATACATCAGAAGTAGAAATACACGATGATGCAGAAATAATGAAATTATTAACGTATCCAAAAGCATTAAATATAACAATTGATAGTAAAATAAATAAGTTTAATAAACAACATTACACTACAAGGAATTAATATCATAACAAAACTAGTGGAGATTTATATACGAAATATAATTAAGAACAAAATAATTATTTAGTGCAAACAAAATGCAATAAACATTAGTTCATCATTGAATAAATAGATCTACTATATAAGTCATATCTATCAACACATGGAGAATTGATTTACAAAACATATCAATTCTCATGTAAAATAATAATATTAAACTGTATTTGTAAATCCTTCAACTTTTTATTACATAGTATCTACAATTTCTTATTATAACTATAACACCAATTTCCATCATAAAATTGTCACATCACATATTAACAAACAAGCTATTAACATTTTGATTTATTCCTATGCGTTTTTATAAAAAATCATTCCTAAATTAATTT
Organism: uncultured Pseudomonadota bacterium; assembly: GCA_902772645.1. Lineage (GTDB taxonomy): Bacteria > Pseudomonadota > Alphaproteobacteria > RUG11792 > RUG11792 > RUG11792. Next base: position 801 of record CACYBM010000029.1, read on the forward strand.
TCTACTTATTTTATAAATATATTAACTTCTTTAGAAAACATATAGGTATAGTGCTTATAATACTACCTATTCGTTTTCCATTTTTAATTCACTATTATTCGAATTGCTAAATAAACTTATCAATTTTCTTTTAACGAACATTTACACATTATTTACTAATTTTTAACATTATCCACAATATCACTAGCTTCTAGATACAATATTTACTATTCTGCAACTGTATTCATAAAGTTTTCTACCCATTTTTGCTTCATATATGGAAAATTGTTCTTCAACTAGTCTCCAACAGTATTTATAAAACCTTCATTTTTTTTACCTAACGTCTAGAACACATACTGATTAATCTTCTACTTTGTTAATGAGTTAGTACACTAGTTTTTTACTTCGTATAGAGAAAATTGTTTTTTTACTAATCTTCCACAGTACTAATGAAAATTTCAATTCTCTTAATCAATTTCTAGACACAATGTTTATTAGTCTTTTATTTGATTAATAAACATGTCTATACTTCCATCACAAGAATTTGTCTTCAACTAATCTTCCAATTTTGTTTATAAACGTATCAAGTTTTTAGCGAACAGTCTCGATAACTTATTAATTAATCTTCAACTGTATTCATAAAACTGTCTATTCGTTTTATACTACTTGCTAATGTTTCGTCTTCCTCTTCTGATATGTCATTATGTTCGTCATTATCATCGAACTCAGTCTCTTTATCATTTTCTGAATCAATGTCTTCATCACTTTCATGTATTTTATCTAAACGTTCTTTGTCTATTTTATTAATAAACTGATAATTACAGTCCTTTCCTGGACAAGTTAATTCTTGTTTTCCCATATCATAAAATATCTTATGACATTTTGGACATTCTACCTTTTTCCCCCATTTTAAATTCATATTTTCACTTCTTCTATTATTTAAGATTACTATAATACTACTATTTTATATATTGGCTATCAACAAGTATATATTAATAGAGCCACAACTTATAACCACAACAGTATATATATTACACTAAAATCGCAGAGCATCAATAGGATTAAACTTGGAAGCCTTAAATGCCGGATACAATGTTGCAAAAAAACATAATAATAATGAAAATATACAAATTACTGTAACCTCAGTCCAATCTACTTTAGATGGTAATTGTGATAGAAAATAAATTTCTTCATTAAATACATTACTATTTGATATTTTATCTAATATGACTTTTACTTGTTCTATATTTAATGATACTAATAATCCTAATCCTATACCAAGCATTGTTCCAAGTACTCCTATCGTAGATCCTATGTATATAAATATTTTTAGAATTGACTTTCTTGTCATTCCCATTGTTCTAAGTATAGCTATGTCTCTAATCTTATTACTACTTAGCATAGTAAGACATGATAATATATTGAACATAGCTACTAGTATAATAATACTTAATATTAATGTCATAACATTCTTTTCTACTACAACAGCATGAAATATACTAGCATCGGCATGTTGCCAATCTAAGACTTGTAAATTATTTGGGACTACTCGCAATAGATTATTGGCAGTCTTGGTTACTTTATCAATATTATTTAAAAATATTTCTATTTTAGATACTTTATTCTGTAATTCAAAAAACTCTTGCGCAGTATCCAGTGGCATTAGCAAAATATTTTTATCATACTCATTCATACCAACTTGAAACATACCAGCAATTTCAAATTCTTCCTCTTTTGGTGCCTTACCAAATGGAGTTACAACCCCATCTGGTACTAATATTGTAATTTTATCATGTAACTTAACATTTAATGTTTCAGCTAGTCTTTTCCCTATGAATATTTTATTTATTTTAAAATCATCTATATTCCCAACTTTTATATTACCTGATATTAGCTTTTTATTTGTCAAATCCTCCAATGCTATTCCTTGTACTATTGCTCCTCTTGCATTGTTTGAAGACATTAGTACTACTTGTTTTTCTACCTGTGGAATTACTGTATTTATATTGCTATCAAAAGATTTTATATTATCTTTTAATTTCTCATAATTTTCTATTCCAACATCACCATAAGTTGTAACTTCTATGTGACCATTCATTCCAACTATTTTATCTAGTAATTCTATTCTAAAACCATTCATTACTGAAGTAACTATTATTAAAGTAGCAACTCCTAATGCTATTCCTATAAATGAAAACCAAGTAACTACTTGTGCGAAGCCAGTACCTTTACTTGATTTTAAATATCTTAAGGCTATAAAAGATTCAATCATAACAATTAAATAAACTAATTACAGTTATCTAATTTTATATTATGCCTATTTTTCCAAAATACAGGAATACCTAAGATTATAAATATAGCTAAAACTATACAAGAAGACATTATATCTTGATATAAGACAAATATACAAAAAGTAATAGCAAATTGTGCTAGTAAATACGATTTTATTCTTTTATTTTTTCCTTTATACCATTTTTTTATTAGTACTATGTAAGCTATACTGCACAACATATATATGAAAACAAATATACTAACCATTATGTCTAATAGTTTTTCTAATCCACTTCTCCATCTATCCATTTCTTCAATAATAAAGAATGGTATCATACCAAACGCTGTTACTAATAGCGCAAATGCTGGAGCTCCAGCCTTGTTTAATTTACCAAATACTTTTGGAAATAAACCATCAGAGACGGCTCCATATGCTATCTGTCCACTCGTTAGCGTCCAAGCGTGTAATGTGCCAATACATACTATCATTGCCATAATTGATATTGCTATATCACTATATTTTGGAAATATTGATCCCATTACTAATGCATATGGTGCATTGGTTTTTTCTAATGCTTCAAATCCAACTACTCCAATAACTGATAAAGTATTGACAATGTAAATGATAGCAACACAAGATGTACCTATAGTAATAGCTCTTGGAATTGTTTTAGAAGGATTTTTTACGCTTTCAGCTGGTGCTGTAGCACATTCTACACCTATAAATCCCCAAAAAGTTAATAAAGCTGTTTTTGACAGAGTAGTTAATAAATCACTATTACCTGCAAAACCCTTTACTGATATTTTAAAATAAGATGGATCAAAAAACATAAAAAATATTACTGGCAATATAATTAATGGTAATATTTTCAATGTTGTGAGTATCGTTGATATGACTCCAGCAAATTTTATACCCAATATATTAACAAATGTAATTAGGAATACTGTTAATGATTCTATAATTATTTTTGTAGTAGATGACAATGGCCCTGTAATAATAGCTAAATAATTAACAGTAGTAACTAATAATATAGAGCTACTAGCCCATGATATTATCCAATATAACCATGCAGTATAAAATGATACAGTACGACCAAATGCTTCCCCAACATACACATGAGGCCCACCATTCTTAGGTAAGTGAGCTGCTAGTTCTGCAAATATAAGAGCCAATGATATGGCTCCCGATACAGATACTATCCATCCCAACAGACCTACTGTTTTAAACGGTGCTAATAATGAAGGTAAAACAAAAGCGCCAGATCCTATCTGACTTCCTATTACTATTGAAACAAGAGATAGGAAGCCTATTTTTTTAGCAGTACTCATATATTACTATTTGTTAATTATCTTTTTATTTTTTCTTCTGTTTTCTTTGTAATTTCTTTGAATTTATTTTTCGCTTTATTCAATCCATCTGTCATTTTATCTTTTATTTTTTCTTTATGTGTTTTATTATTTGCATTTTCCTTATTATTATTTGCATTTTCTTTATTTAAATCATTTTGTACTACATTTTGTTTTGTTCCATTTATTCGATCTTTTTTTTCTGGCATTTGATATAATACCAATGCTTGATTCTTAATATCTAGTATGTCTTTTGCTACTGCTTTTACGTCTTCGTAAGTAATAGCATTCAGTATGTTCTTTACATTCTTTATTTCATCAATTGAATAACCAGCACCAAGCTTAAATATCATATATTTATTTAATGCAATTTGGTTATCAAGCATTAAATCAAAACTATCCATACACTTCTGCTTTTCTTTATCAAACAATTCTTTAGTTAATGTTTTATTGTAGAAATCTTCGATTAATATATTAATTTCCTTTTCTACATTATTAATATTTTGTCCATCTTGTAATACTGCATTAATAGATAGTATGGACGCATCATATTTAAGTACATCTAAATCAGATGATATGGTATGTAATATCTTCTTGTCTTCTACTAAATCTTTATACAATATGGAACTTGCGCCTCCTGCCAATATTTGTTGTGCAATAGAAATAGTTAGCAATTTCTTCATTGTATCTATTTTACTTTTCTGTATCTTATAAAATATTTGTACTGATGTTGTTGTTATTTGCTCTGATTGGTGAGTCATCTTATTGGTTATTCCTGTATTCTCAGGATCTACAATTATATTTCTCTTAATTTCAGGTCCCTTTGATATATTACCAAAGTATTTGTTACATAATTTAGTAGCTTCATCAATGTCTATATCACCCACAAACAACGCAAATGCATTATTAGGCATATAATACTTATCATAATGTTCCTTTAAGTTTGCAGCATTACAAGCTTGTATTTGATCCATATAACCTATTAATGACTCTGAATAAGGAGAATATAAGTAAAGAGATTTCCACAAAGCTTCATATGCATAACGCATGGTTGGATCTGATTCCATTCTCATTTTTCGTTCCTCAATTATTGCACCCATTTCTAGTTCTACTTCCTTTGGATCAAATTGAATATTAACCATTCTATCAGCTTCTATTTGCATATCCAGCTCTAAAAACGTTTTATTACACTGGTGTGTGTAAAATGTAATATCATATGATGTAAAAGCATTTGTATATATATTATATTTATCTAAGTGATGTGTTATTTCTCCTAGTTGTAAGTTTTCGGTTTGTTTGAACATCATGTGTTCTACAAAGTGTGATAAACCCTTAGTAGTTCTAGGATCATCAAAACCCCCTACAAAGTAACCTACTCCAAAACAAACTGAATTTTTAGTATTTAATGGAGCTACTATTACTTTCATACCATTTTCTAAGACTCTTTCTTGTATGTTTATTTGATTATGCACATCATATTTAATTTCTTCTACTTCAGCTGTACTCGTACTATTTTTTTGATTATTATCACCCGTTTGTGAAATTATTTCCTTGACTTTACTTGCATCATCTTGTCCTGTTTTATCATTAATTTGTACAAGTACATCATTTGTTTTATTTAGCACTACTGCATCATTATTACTTTTCATTCCATTAATAACTTTTGGGTCCATCCCACAACTTACAAATACTAACTTGTTAGGATCAAATACATTTACCAATGCTTTATTAATATCTTTTATTGTAAGTGTTAAATATTTTTCTAAATAATTATTTATTTCATTTATTTTCATGCCATCATGTCTCATACTGACAACAAAATTTAACAATCCATCACTAGTGGCGAATACATTACTTGCAATTTTGTTAATCTTAAAGTCTTTAAGTTCGGTTTCAGTTATACCATGATCATGTATTATTGTTATTTGTTTTTTTATTTCATCTATTACTTTATTCACATTATCAGGTCTTGTAGCAGCTTCTCCAACTAATACAGATTGTAAATCAAAATCATAAAGCCTTGTATAAATGTAATAAACTAATCCATTTTGTTCCCTGACATTATTCATTAATCTGCAGTCAAACTTTCCGTTACCCAATATGCTATTGACAGCTCTAATAGCAATTTTATCATCATCAGTCCTTGCCACACCTGGCAATGCAAACATAACAATTGATTGTGGATTATCTAGGTTTACATGTTTATATTTTATGTCTTTGCCATCTTTATCTTTATATACTGCTAGTTCTATAGTTTGTTCTCCAGGATTAAAAGTATTAACATTATTATTTTTATTTACTTTATTTGATAAAGCATTTTTTAGTTTATCAAAACCAGTTTTTACATCTTTTTCAATTAAGACTCCATCATTATTGCTTGGTTTATTTTTTTTAATATTTCCTACTATTGTAATGACTGCATTTTCAGGATTGAATAGTTTATTATAACTATCAGTTATACATTTTTTATCATATTGTGGTAATTTGTCTATTATTCCATCTATATTCCTACGGTATGGTTTAACAAAAGTCATGTAACGTAATTCTTCGTCAGCTAACATTTTAGGATTAAATTTTGCTTGTTTGTATTCTAATATAATCGCTTCTTTATTTTGCTTTACTTTATCTTCTGGGAAATTAGCATTAGTTAATACATCGCATATTAAATCTATTACATCATTAAAGTATTTATTTAAACATTGTACTGTAATGATAATATCATCAACATCCCCATGAGTTTTAATATTTATTGACTTATTCTCAATTAGTTCTTTTATTTGTTTGCCACTTCTTGTGTTAGTACCTTCCATTATGTTAATTAATACTAACGCTAATAACCCAGGATCATTAGTAAAATTACGATGCCCTTCATGTCTGAACCGTATTTCAAATGTAATAGATTCAGATTCTTTATCTACTATCCATATATCGTTGGCAAAGCCCCATTTCACTCTCCTTGCATCGATTTTATTGTTACTAATCTTTTCGCGAGTTTTAGCATCAGATGTGTCTAACTTTTCAGCATCCTCAAACAATTTTTTATTAAAATTTAACATATTATTTCTCCTTTTTTCTATATTAATAGCTAAACTATTCTTATCATTATTTGCAACAAATTCATTTGACTCTATTAATTCTTTATCAAAACCATCCCCTAACTTATCATTACTATCTTTTTTTTTATTAATTTTTAACTCACTGTTATTATTATTTTTTTCTGGTTTTATTATTATCTTGTCTTTTTTATTTAATATGTTGTCTTCATTGTCAGGAACTTTACTATTGTACAGTCCATTATTTGCATCTTTTTGCTTCATTACTATATTGTTGTGCATTGGATTATTCTTATTTCGATTATCATTATCTATTTTCCCATTTAAATTTTTAAATTTATTAACTTTCTGATTCGTATTAGCATTTGTTTCTTGAGACACAGTATAATCATCATCAAGATCACTTTCATATTCAGTATCAGCCTCACTATCATATTCAGTTGCATTCTCAATTTCATCTTCAGTATCCATTGCTTCTGTATTTTTTATTTTTTCTAATTTTGCATTTTTGTTAACTTTCTTATTAATTATAGTATCATTGCTTGTATTACTTGCCATTGCTTGACAATATACCAAAGATAAAGTGAATATTGTACTCAATAATAACGGTCTTTTAAACATATTAACACTCCTCACCAATCATATTTAATATTTTAACACAAAATAGATAGTTAATACTGAATAATATTATGTTTGGCTCATAGGAATTATCATGAACCATTTCATTCATAGTGTACCAACTATAGTTAACATCACAAAGGAGAAAATTTCTAAGCCCATAAAATTTCTAAATAATTCTATTACATTGATAATAATGATTAGAAATCAAATAGTTCTAACCTATTTATATTTTATAATTATTACAATATACCTATATATCATTTGTTAATATACTATGTTAGTTTTTTTAATTCTTTTGTGGTTAAACTAGTCTATTTCGTAACAATATCTATTGGCAAACCATATGTTAACGTTTCTTATCAGGATTAATTGATTTCTCATGTGCTTGAGCTATCGATGACATATCATCCAATTGTTTTATATCAATTGATCTCATGCGCTTTTCATAAGTTAATACAATTGTATGAATCATTGAGAACCTCAGACTTAAGTATAATTAAATAATTTTAATATATTTTAACATTTCATTAATAAATCTCAAGTTTATATCATTATTTATAAATTGTATTATTGTATTTATTCTCTTATCACCTAGCTTATTAATATTTTTTAATTCTGTTTGATTAGTATTTAGAAAATTTTCAATGTGTTTGTAATAATTAGCAATATCCATTGATATATTCCCTCCTATTTCATTAATGCCCAGTGATGTAATAAATCTACTTAGAGATATTTCTCGTCTATTGTTAATTGATGATAATAGATTACTAATAGATGTTTCGCCCCATCCATCCTTATATAATAACTTATTAATATCTAGATTGGTTTCAAGCTTAAACAAATCAATCGGATTCTTAATAATTCCCATATTATACAATTCTTTTACTTGTTTATTGCCAAGTCCTTCTATGTTGAAACATTGTCTAGAACAGAAATATATAATATATCTAATTGCTTGTTCAGGACAGGAATAGTGATTTGGACAAAATATATCTATTGAATCATCATTATGTATTAATTCTGTTCCACAATATGGACATGTGCTTGGAATTTCTATAATGTTATTGTTATTTTTTTTACTAATATCTACTATTTTAGGAATTACATCTCCTGACTTTTCTATTATTACTTCATCTCCAACTGATAAGTGTTTACTAGTAATTTCCCTAAAATTATGTAGAGTTACTTTAGATATATTACTACCTTGTATATTGACAGATTCTAATATAGCTACTGGAGTTAATTTACCTGTTCTACCAACATTTACTTCAATACTCTTAATAATTGTTGTTGCTTGAATTGCTGGGAATTTATAAGCCAAGGAATGTCTTGGATTTCTCCCTACGAATCCCAATTTATTTTGTATTTCTAAAGAATTAATCTTTAATACTGTGCCATCTATTTCATAATCTAACGTATTTCTTATTTGTTGTATTTTATTACAATATTCAATAAATTTTCCTATATTGGTACCATACTCGTAATTACATACATTGAATTTTAGTTCTTTTAATAAATCTAGTACTTCTATTTGTGTTTTAGGTTTTAATTTATTATTACTACTATTTATGTAGTAAGCAAAAAATTTAAGATTTCTCGAAGCTGTCACTAATGGATCCAACTGTCTTAATGATCCTGATGCAGCATTTCTTGTAGTACTAAATCTTTCTTGTTTACTATTTTTACTTTGTAAAGATCTATCAGTATTATTAATTAATACTTGCAATTGATTATTAGGCATCGCATTAATACTATTTGTTTTGTTATTAATATCATTAAATGTACTAATATTCATATATACTTCTCCTCGTACTTCTATTATTCCTTTTATATCACCTATAAACTTAGGAATATCATTTATTTGCAATACATTGTTAGTAACATCTTCCCCTATATATCCATCACCACGAGTTGAAGCATTATATAAGTTCCCATCCTTATATATTATTGAGAGCGATACACCATCTATCTTCTGTTCAAAACAATAATCGAATGTCTCTACATTTACTTTCAAATATTTACCAGCCTTTTCTATAAACTTATAAATATCTTCTGAATTAAAAGTGTTTGATAATGATAACATGGGAGTATTATGACTTACATGAGAAAACTTATTAGATATTACCGGTGATCCTATTTTATAAGATGGAGAATTATTACTTTTTAATATTGGATACTTGGTTTCTATTGCCTGTAATCTATTCCTTAATCTATCGTACTCAGCATCAGATATTACTGATTTATTTCCATTGTAATACATATCATCGTAGTATTTAATATCTTTTATTAGATTTTTCAACTCTGTATTTGCTTCTAATAATGTTAATTCTTCAATAGATTTGAATTTGTATGACATGTATTTTATATTAATATATATAATTGTCTTTATTATAACATTTATTATTAAACATTCGTGAAACAATCATATAAGTATTGTGTAAAAACCTATATTATACATTATTTTAAATATCTATTCGATGTATTAATTATATGCTATATCATCTACAGTATCAAAGTTGTTATATTGTATAATCGTTAAAAAATATATATAATAATAAAATGAAAACTTCATTATACATAGTTTCTACACCAATAGGAAATATTATTGATTTTACTATGAGAGGAGTAGAAATACTTAATACAGTTGATATAATACTTTGTGAAGATACTAGAATTACTAATAAATTGTTAGTAAATAATAGTATTAACAAACCTCTTGTTGTGTATAATGATCATAATGTAGATATTATTATACCTAAAGTAATAGATAATATATTAAACAATAATAAAGTATATGCATTGGTATCTGATGCAGGTACTCCACTCATTTCAGACCCTGGATACAAATTAGTAAATGCTTGTATAAAGAACAATATAAAATACACTGCTATACCTGGGCCTTGTGCGGCTATTAATGCTTTAGTACTATCTGGACTACCAAGTGATAAGTTTTTATTTATAGGGTTTTTCAATTCAAAGAAACTTGATGAAATCAAAGATATAGATAATACTATAATAATGTATGAATCTCCAAATAGAATTATAGGCACTCTTGAGTATATTAAAAATAGTGATAAATTTAAATACAGTAATATAGTGGTAGTAAGAGAAATGACTAAAATATTTGAAGAAGTAGTACGTGGTAATGCTGAATATTTGATTGATCATTTTAATAAAAATAAACCAAGAGGCGAATTTGTAATATTATTATCACAACAGAAAGAAACATTAAATAATAATGAAGAAATGTTAAATAATTATTTAGATTTAATTAATTTACTTGTATATAAAATCTCATTAAAAGATACTAGCATTGTAATATCAAAATATACTAAAATAAATAAGAATACAGTATATAATTTTATAAAAAGTTTACATAATGATTAGATCAATTTTATTCAGTATAGCATTCTGGCCATTATTTATATTATACATAACAATAATGTTACCAGTAACATACTTTGCCTCTCAGCAATTTGTATTTGTTAAGATATATAGAATCTGTACAAAGTATTTATTGTTGTGTTTAAAGTACATATGTAATATTCATTACAAAATAGAAAACAAAGAATATTTAAAAAGTAATACTCCAATAATAATAGGCTGTAATCACCAATCAGTGTGGGAGACATTTATTTTTTCTTTATTGTTCAGTGAATTATCAATAGTAATAAAGAAAGAACTATTAGATCTACCAATAGCTGGATTATATTTCAGAAGACTGGGATGTATACCAATAGACAGATCAAGCCCTATAGTAGCTATAAAGACATTAGTAAAATCAGGAGAAATAGCTTATAAAAAAAACCAGAATATACTTATATTTCCAAATGGTACTAGAAGTATTGATGATGAACACACTGAATATAAAGTTGGCATATATGCAATATATAATCATTTAAACTTACAAGTAGTGCCTGCACATGTAGATTCAGGTAAGTGCTGGGCTAGACATTCATTTATAAAACATCCTGGAATAATAACATTAAAATTTAATAAACCAATAGAAACAGGTCTAAGCAAAGCAGAATTCATGAAACGATTTAATCATGAAATTAATAGTATGCATGAGAAAAAATAAATGATAGTTAGTGATATATTAAAAAAATGTGTAATGAAATATCGTAGTTAATAATAGGAAAAGACAAATTCTCAAATACTAGTATATTATTATATAAAGTGTATATTATTGCTTTATTATATGGTTTATATTACATATTTTCAGTATGGACAATATAATAATGAGTTGGTTTTATTAGTTAATAAAAAACATAATATAACTCTTTACATTTTATATTTAACTAGAGTATTTAGTTATTATGATTGCATCATTCAATCAATTAATAAAGTTATATAAATACATAAATTAATATTGATGTTATTAATACAATTTAATAAATAATTAAATATAATATTAATAATATATAATTTAATTAAGTGCTAACATCTTTACTGGAAATCAATATATTTCTTAATACAATCAAAAATCCAGATGTAACTTATGTATTTAATAATATAAATTCATATAACAATTGAATTATTAATTACAACACTATTATTATTTCTTTATTCTTACTATATAATAGTACCTTAACAATATTAATTCCTAAATTTCTCAAAAGTATTAGTGGGATTATCTTGTGTATATCTCATAAATTTTTCAATACTATCAATAGTATCTAGATTAAAAGTATTAGCATTGTTGTATTCTCTTTTAAACATAGATGTTAATATCTTGCCAGGAGCCACTTCAACTATTGTATCAATTTCATTATCATTTGCTATTATTTCCATTGATTCCCTCCATCTTACAGTACTAACCATTTGTCGTATTAATTCTGATTGTATTTGATCAGTATTATCAAAAGGGAATGCGTATACATTTGACATGACTGGTATTTTCATTTCAGTAAACTTAACATTTTCATCACAAAAGAATTTTTCGAGGTCTATAATGGCAGGAGCCATTATTGGAGAATGAAATGGACCACTAGTATTCAATGGTATTGCCCTGATACTACCAAATTGATTTTGTAGTGCATTAATAACATTATTTACTGCATCTTTATAACCGCTCAATACTACTTGTGTAGAACTATTATCATTTCCTATAACACAAATATTAGTTCCATGTTTGTAGTCCACTAAAAATGGTTCAATTTTACTTGCTGGTAATCCTAGTATAGCTGTCATCGAGAATTGATTACTATTGTTAGCAAATGCATTAGCCATTATATTACCACGAGCATGTACTAACCTGGATGCATCTCTTAATGACAAAGCTCCTGAAGCATACAAAGCACTGTATTCCCCAAGAGAATGTCCAGCAAGAAATTTGCAAGTGTTATAGATATCGTATCCATATTCCCTTGTAAGTATATTTAAACATAGTACACTAGTTGTAAATATAGCCATCTGAGCATTATTGGTTTTGGTTAACTCTTCTATTGGTCCATTTTCTATTACTTTAGAAATACTAAATGAAATTGAATCCTCAATTTCACTCAAAACATCCTGACAACTTTTGAATGCCGTCAAGAATGAATTTAACATCCCAACCTTTTGAGTACCTTGCCCAGGGAATAATAATACAATCATAATTTAATATACAAATTATTTACGCAAACCTAAACGTTTAATTAAATTCTGATATCTTTCTTCACTAATTCTTCTTAAATACTTCAAAATACGTCTTCTCTTTTCAACTAATATTAAAAGACCTCGTTTAGAATGAATATCTTTTTTATGTTCTTTAACATGAGATGTTAAGTTCTTTATTCTTAATGTTAAGATAGCTACTTGTACCTCTGGAGATCCTACATCTCCTTCATGTATCGCATATTCTTTTATTGTTGATTGTTTTAATTCTTTTGTCATTTTAAAACTATTTTCAGTATTAATCGACATCTTTACCTCCTAATTTCCTAATTAATTTTTTTGGATACATATAAACACTACGTAATGTAACAAGTTCTAGGAAACCACCGGGAGATTTAACTAAGTATAATAAATCATTATTATTAATAACACTCTGATCATCTACTGGAATTGATTTTCCTAAACTTAAATTATATGCAACTTCATCAGACACATGGACTACAGGGATGCCGTCTAGTAAGTCCTCTGCTGATATCACTATTTTACTCACATTGTGGACGATGTTTGGCAAATAGTCAAGAGGAATTCCAACATTAAATTTGCCAATACTAGTACGTCTTAAATAAGTAGTACAACCAACTGTGCCAAGTGATAATGCAATATCTTCAGATAATGACCTGATATATGTTCCGGACGAAACATTAGCTTCAAACACATATTTATCATTACTAATCTGTTTTAATACATTTAAATTATTAATAATTACTTGTTTGGGGTTTATATTTGGTATAATACCTTTTCTGGCCAATTCATATGATTTTTTGCCATTTATCTTTACTGCTGAGAATACATGAGGGGTCTGTTCTATTTCTCCACGGAATTTTGGTAATACTTTATTAATACTATCAATATTTGGTATTATATCAGATTTATCTACTATTGTACCTGTAATGTCTCCAGTATTAGTCTTAATACCAAACTGAATTGTAAATAAATAAGTTTTAGTATTGGCCCATTTAAAGTATTGTATAAGTTTAGTAGCACCATTTAAGGCTATAGGTAACAAGCCACTAGCAAAAGGATCTAATGTTCCAACATGACCTATTTTACTAATACCAAATCGTTTTTTACATATCTTATCTACAGTAAAAGAAGTAATTCCCTCAGGTTTATCTATAAATAATACTCCAGTAACTATGATTTCTTACCATTTTCAATTTGTTAGATTATAGTCTATAATAACATATCGTAGCTGGCAATTGATATTATATTATTTCTATGGTTAAATGGTGTATTTAATATAAATAGTTAACATTGTATACTAAAATAGTAATATGTTATGTATGAATAGTAATGATGAATGATAGTGATGAATTAACACTTAGACCAACAGAAGATTATGCTTTTAAA
>CACYBM010000030.1 GCA_902772645.1 uncultured Pseudomonadota bacterium
AAAATAAAAAAAAAAAAAAAAAAACAAGTCAAGTGAAGTATTTAAACCGGATACCGAAGTTATACAAGTTAATTTTTTTATAAAAAAAATCAACCTAGATAACAAATGTATACAAGAGCCTTTATTTATTAAATAAAGTTACAATATTATAAGAAATGTAGTAATTGAGTAATATATACTCAATTTTATAGGAAGGTAATAATACTATTTGCTTATTTGTTTCTATGATATTATGTTAGATATATATGATTAGATAATATTTATGTTTAATATAAAAAGTTAAGATAATATAATTGCAGTAGTAATATGTTATGTATAAATGATAATCTTGAATGATGCTGATGAATTAACTCTTAGGCTAACGGAAGATTATACTTTGAAAAGGTTATTCGGTTGATTTATCAAATGCAATATTGAAGGGTAATCCAATAATTACGAGTGTCAACACATTAAACTATGCATAAAATATTTAATAAATTATTAATAGTATTAAATAATATTTTATAGTTGTATATATGTACAAAATGTAGTATTCTATAATTGATAAAATATTCTGATGTGGTTTAGATATGAGAAATCTAAAATTTTTAGCAATTATAGTTTGCATGTATTCTTGTGTAGTAACGTGTAATGCAACTTCTTTTACTGAAACAATGGTGCCTGTTAACATACCGATGTGTAATTACAATGAAATATCTCAAGAAGAATATGATATGTACCCAATATTACAAATGTTTGGTAACAATCAAAATCCATTTGTAAATTTTAGTCATGATTTAAAATAGTATGGAAACTTTGTGGATACATTATTAGTTGATGTGCAAAAATTCAATGATGCTGTTTTTAAAAATCATATTTATGATAACAAACCAAAATTAGCGGAATGTCTAAAATATATGTTTTATGGTATAATAAGAACAATATATAATGCAGTGAATAGAGAAGTAATAACTGGATCTTATTCAAATAATGCAGAATATAGATATTTTAATGATTATCTCTTCAATATCTGTGGTCAAGTATTCATGTCTGATAAGAATTATATTAATATAAACATTAAAGGCAATCCATATAAGCGTAAGTATAAAACAATAGAGGAAGTTCAAACTGCATTTGAATATTTGAAATTAGAAGTAAAAGATTTATTAAGTGAGGATAAAAACCTAGAATATAATGCTAAGTTTGGAAAATATAGTAATTTCAGGTATAAATTAGCTGAAATGTATAGTTGCATGTATTATATGTCTAACACTCCAGAAAAATCAGAATTATTAAATAATATGAATAGATATAGTGAAGAATTAGTAAAAGGACAAGTTAGAAATGATAATTCAAACAGTGATCTTAATTTTCCTGCAGATAGTTATGTTTCTAAATATCAAAAACAATTTGACAATTTTAAAAAAAGAAAATTAAAACAAACACTAATTAAAAGTTACAATCTAGATGATGGTGACAAGTTTAATCAGTATTCTGTTTTTAGAAATGAACTAGGTAAAATGAGAAGTGATGTAATAAACTTACCTAATACAAAGCAAAAAAGTGAGTTATCTCGTAATATGCAAAATTATGATATACAATTGCTACAAGAACAAATGAGTGATGATACTGACTATTCAGATAGTATTTATGATGATTATTCAGATAATATTAATGAAGAAGTATCAACCAACAGAGTTAAAACAAATCAATTTAAACCAAATACTATAAGAAATTAGTCAATATAGTACATTATGGCTGTAGTGTTATTACAGCCTTATGCACATTTATAATACGCATTATTTGTAATATGGTATATAGTTACTTGACGTTGATTAATATCAGTGCATTATTTTTCATGTATATTGTTCATTTATGCAATTACTATAAGTATTAACAGATACCGTACCTATATTTAACAAGTATCATACTTATTTACAATATGTTCTATACCATCATGTTTCGATTGTAAATATTGTTTTATGAATTTAGGGTATGCTTTATATTTATCCAAATCATTTATTGGAAGCCATATGGTATTTTCCTTAACATAATTTCCTTTAGTATCTAATACATAACTATTACTATTCAATATTTGAGATCCTCTTGATTTCATCATAAAGTACAGTGAGATTTCATGACATTGCAAATTCTTTAGCATTCCAGTACTATTTTTAAAGAAATTCTCATGTATAACCGCTAAATAATCAACTTCATAGTGTACGCCAGTTTCTTCATATACTTCTCTAATAACAGCTTCCTCAGCTGTTTCTCCAATATGTACTGCTCCACCTATTGAATAATAACAATCTTCCGTTTCATTAGTAGCAAATAATACGCAATCATCCTCTACAATTATTGCTGCTGCTCTATATCTAAACCATTTATTATTCTTAGTGAAAGCACAATTTGTGAGTGTATCATTATTATGCATTGTTGTCCTGTTTTATGCCATAATTGTTTTAATATTATAATATTTTACATTTGCAAAAATATCCATTGTGCATTCATTAATAATATGTTAAATTATAAATTTAGATTAATTTATGATACAGAAGTAGCTATGAAGAATACATTAGCGAAATCTTGCTTATTAATAGCATTACTATTCACATCTAATAATGCTAGGTGTGAACATCAAAATATAAACTCTATTTGAAATCTAAATAAAATAGTGCCGAATAAACATTACATGTTTGATTTAATACCAGTTGATAATAAAGATAAACACGACCAGGATATTGCTTGTATCAACGATATAAGGTCAGCTGTTAATAAAATAACTGACAAGGATGTTCATAATGAGATGCTAGCAATACTAAGTCCCAAGTGTAATAAAATTATTGATAAGGGTGATAAAAAAAGTAGTGTTAATTTGAAATATTATAATGAATATAACGATGTATCATACAGTAGATATTTATTAAAAAGAATTATAAAGAAATATGACTCTAATAGTAATAAACTAACAGAGAAAGATAAAGATGTTTTTTTATAAAAATATAAGAATTAATTTATCAGAAGATGACAGTAATAAAATGAATCTTATTATAAAACAACTAGTAAATATATTTTGTGAAGAATTAGATGATTATAAACCATTAACGATAGAAGTATTAAATAATTTTCAGTTTTGTAATCCTTATTGTAGCGGTTTAGAAGAGCCATTACCAATCACTTATATATTTACAAAAACATTCATTATGGGCTACATAGATATTTCACAATACAGCCAAACTGTATCAAATGAAATATTGTGCAATGTGTTGAATGATAATGTAAATAATTTCGACGAATTACTGCCTAAATTGTTATTATTAGGATTAGCAAACTATACTACAATGCCAATTTATAACGATAATAGAGAGAAAGTAACTTGGAATAACTATATTATTGATTTTATACAGGATTGTGGTAAAACAGCTGTAGAAGAATTTAACAAGGCAAGAAGGTTTATTACTTTCGAAAAATTACAAAAAATTTGTAATACAATAATATTAACTATTAATGAATTATTTAAGAATAAATTAATAAAAAATTAATCAACAAGGCAAAAGAAATTAGACAAATTCAGCTCATAGTGAAGCTGGATTAAATTCGTTACTTATTATTATTTATATTTTATCGAATGTGCTGCATGTGATTGCGGCATTTTTGTTGTCGTTTTGTTTTATATTTTAAATCTATACATTTAAGGTATCTATATTATCTTTTATAAATTTTAAACACTCTTCTTTACTTGGTTTAAAATTATTAATAACCCACCATCTTTCACATTTTTGTAGCTGTCTAGAAACATGTATAATATCTCTAGGTAAATCACTATATACAATTGGGAATTTATTATCTGTTAACTCATATATAATAGGATTTACTAATTTTTCATTGTATTTTATATGTTTTATCAATATAATATCTTGCTGCATCTCTATACTATGCTTGTATGCACAATACATTAGTGGTTCACTTTCAAATTGTTTATAAATTTTTATTGTATTTTTCAATTTTTTAGTTAATTTTAATGTATTGATTAAATAATTATATTGAAATAATATATATAATTTTAGTGATAAATTAGCTCTACTATTTATAGCACATAATTTATTATAATTATCAATATTAATATTATGCAATACATTGTTCTGTAGCATATTATTTAATATAATACCATTACTTGACATTTCTAAGATCTTAAACAGTTCCTTTTGAATACGTTCAATTGATAACTTATTAATATTTGTAGATTCTTGTTTTATAGTATCACTATACCTATTACTATAGTCATTATACTTAGTACAAAATCTATAATACCTAAATATTCTAAGAAAATCTTCCTCAATCCTAGTCTTTGGATTACCAATAAATCTAACTATATTATTATTTAAATCATGCAATCCATTATTATAATCAAATAATTTGCCGTATTGATCAACATATAATGCATTAATAGTAAAGTCCCTTCTCTTAGAATCTATTGCAAAACTTGATGTATCCTTAGTATCACAATACCTACCAGAACAGTTTATATCTTGTCTTAGAGAGGTTATTTCATATTTAATATCATTAATGATAACTATAATAGAAAAGAAGTTTATACCAGTTTTTATTACTTTTATATTATTTTCAATCAAAATATTACAAATTTTGTCAATATTGCAATTAACAGCAATATCAAAGTCATCAGTAATAGTATTACATATGGCATCTCTTACACATCCGCCAACGAACCTAGCTTCTATATTATATTTGTTAAATATTTTAAATAACTTCTTAGTTTCTGCGAAATACAAAAAATAAAATTGCATTTATTTTAATGCTTCATCCTGCTTATTAATTAATTCTACTCTAGCTTTTTTAGCATATTCCAACAGTGTATTAAATATTTCTTCACTAAATGGATGTTTTTCTCCACATGCTTGTATTTCAATTATATTATCATCAGACATTATGAAATTAGAATCCACCTCGGCATTGGAATCTTCATTATAATCCAAATCTAACATAGGTGTACCATAAATTAATCCACATGATATTGCTACTGCATGACTTTTTACTGGATTAATACTTATTAATTGTTGTTTTAATAATTTTTTACAAGCCAATACCATAGCTATATATGCTCCGGTAATACTGGCAGTCCTAGTACCACCATCAGCTTGTATTACATCACAGTCCACTTTTATTTGTCTTTCTCCTAGTAATGATAAATCTACTACTGATCTTAACGATCTACTTATAAGTCTTTGTATTTCAACTGTTCTACCAGACTGCTTTCCTTTTGCAGCCTCTCTATCTATACGCTCAGATGACGAGCAAGGTAGCATACCATACTCTGCAGTAATCCATCCTGTTTTCGTATGCTTTAAAAATTGTGGTACCTTTTCATCTATAGTAGCTGCACATATTACTTGAGTATTCCCAAATTTTACTAAACAAGAACCGTCACAATAAGGATAAAAACTTGGTACTAATGTAATGGGCCTCAGTTCGTCATTCTTTCTATTAAAGGCCCTTTTGAAAGGAATATGCATAATTGTTATTAAGTTTATTTGATAATGAAATTATAACATATTTATATATTTGATATATTGAACAAAATTACATAAATTGAAACGAAACATTATCCAATTATAAACGATATAGAACAATAGCATAAAAATGTTATATATCATTATTTTTTTGCCATTACTTACCAATACTACCTATTTTGGTGCTTATTTGTAAATTACATATCAAAGTTAGCTGATATTTTTATTAATATTCCTTTTTTATTAGTTTTATTTAATGCTATAATCACATGATCCGCATCATAGTTTGTGCAAATATAAGGCACCAGTATATTGTGTATTATTACCAGAGAAAGTAATAGATGTAGGAACAGTACTATCTTCTGTCCAATTTTGTAAAGATAAATTATTA
>CACYBM010000031.1 GCA_902772645.1 uncultured Pseudomonadota bacterium
AGAGGGGGATTCGAACCCCCGGTACAACCTTTCAATCGTACGGCGGTTTAGCAAACCGCTGGTTTAAGCCAACTCACCCATCTCTCCATACTAAGAAAACAACATACAGAAAATCGCTATGCGATCCCACTTATGCATAATACTACAATACTACGGAATTAATATCACATGCAGTACACCATCTTCAATTACATTATACTATACATTATTTTTTAATGCAAACACTTTTTGTTTGATATTTAGCAAAATATATTATGTCGGATGCAAATGTTATTGTTCTAATGAAATTACATTACTCATACAGTAACCTATAATCAAATTTTCATAGTACATTAATGCTATTTTGAATAATAGTAAACAAAATATTATCGAGCAAATATAATGAAGCATAAAACAATATTGTATTGCAATTGAATGACTTTGCTATTAATATTCAATTACAACAATATATTTGTATTAAAGTAACAAGTAATAAATAGTTATGATTCCTTTTAAATTATTTAAATATATATACTTTACATATATTTTCAATTGGTTTTTATATTTCATAATTATACCAGCAATATTATTGTTTATTACTTTCAGCTTATTACTACAAATAACTGAACTTGGCATTATTGGGTATCTTGCTTTATTACCGATAATGTATATCACTTGGTTAGTATTGTCAATACATTTTATATATATCATATTGGAATTCAGTAGTATCAATATACTACTATTATATGTCTTTATTTTATCTCTTATTGTAATTCACTTTTACAAATTGATATTACAAGAAACATTATTTATTAAGTATTTTAATATAAAAATTGTTACAAATATGAAATGTATAGATATAAAATTTCTATTGTATTTCATATTATTCAAAATCACACATAGATTAATATACATGTTTATAATTTATTGTACAAGCATTGTATTAAATAATTATATTGCTTTATTAATATATCTAATGTATAGTATTAATAATTATTTTCTTATGAACTGGTTTTTATCTAAATATGTTAATGTATTACCTAATAGTAATAATGATGAATAAACCATCAATTAGGTAATAATAATAAAGATATTATATATACAAGCACAGATATAGATAAATATACTATAACAGATATTGAATTATTGTTTATCTTACAATTACTTTTATATACTTTTCTAACTCCATTACTTGATTAGCACTCATAAATGGTACATTGATGTTACAATTATTATCACGTATGATGCATTTCTGTAGTATCCATTCTTTTACATTGTTACTTTGTAAATACTTTGCAATATTTAGCAAATCTTCATAGGTTATGTGTCTTGTATCTACTGTTGTTCTTATTTCATAATCTTTATGTGATTGCAATAAAACTGCGAATGATTTCATTACTTGTAATTCTGAGGTAGTAACCTGAGTAATTTCATCATATTTATGAAATACTTGTTTTATATCAAATCCTACCCAATCTACTAGTTGTAAAACTTTTATAAAATTATTATATATACATCCAGAAGTATGTAAACCTATTAGAAAACCCATATTCTTCACAATCTTCATTGCTTCATATAAATTGTTTTGTAATAATGGTTCTCCTCCACTAAATACAACTCCTTCCAGTAGTCCTACACGCGTTTTTAAAAACTTTATCACATCATCAAATGTAGTATTGGTTTGTACATTAATGTCTTGAAAATTAGGATTATGGCAGTATACACATCTTAGAGGACATCCCTGAGTAAATAAGACTGCCGATATCTTATCAGGATAATCCAATAATGAGAAATGTAACACACCACCTATCTTTATACACATAATAAATTATTTTAGTAAAACACTAACACCTTGTTTTATAAGAATACTAACAGATTCATCACAAGATACTAATGCGTTCCTGACTGGATGCTAGTGCATTGCTCTGCAGAATGTTTACATTATACATATTTTCACAGTTTATTAAAATATTCAACGGCTTCATCTAATGCAATTGTTTCAGTATTATTAGATCCTAATGATCTTATTCCAATACTTTTCTCATCCATTTCTTTTTGTCCAAGTACTATTATTTTAGGAATTTTTAATTTAGAATATTTCCTAACTTTGTACATCAATGTTTCTGCAGAATCATCTAACTGTACTCTAAATCCACTACCATTTAATAATTCAAAAACATCATTGGAATACTTATCAAATTTCTGAGAAACAGTAACTATTGCTATTTGGCAAGGAGATAACCAGAATGGGAAATTACCATTATAATTTTCAATTAGAATCCCTATAAATCGTTCTATAGACCCGACTATAGCTCTATGTAACATTACAGGATGATGCTTTTGTCCTTCATTATCTGTATAATGTATATCAAACCTCTGTGGTAAGTTAAAATCAACCTGCAAAGTACCACATTGCCATTCTCTCCCTAAACAATCTTTCAATACGAACTCTAATTTAGGCCCATAGAATGCTCCTTCTCCTTTGTTTAATGTATATTCTAAACCAGCTTTATCTGCAGCATTTTTCAATGACTCCTCTGCCAAGTCCCAAATTTCATCGTTACCAACTCTTTTATTTGGTCTGTCTGAGAATTTTACTTTAATTTCGTCAAATCCAAATTTAGAATATATTTCCTTTAACATTGAACATATATTTACTGTTTCAGACACTATTTGATCAGGAGCACAGAATATATGACCATCATCCTGCATAAAGCATCTTAGTCTCATTATTCCATGTAATGAACCTGAGGACTCATTCCTATGGCATACTCCAAACTCACCAATTCTCAATGGTAAATCTCTATAGCTTTTTACTGGACCAGTCTTGTAACATATAATATGTCCTGGGCAATTCATTGGTTTTATGGCCATAGTAGTCTCTTCATCATCCACTATGAACATGTTTTCCTTAAATTTACCCCAATGTCCGGAAGTCTCCCATAATGATTTATTTAATAATTGTGGAGTCTTAACTATTTTGTAATTGTACTTCACCATTACTGATGCAATATAATCCTTCACTAAATTGAAAAGAATATTACCATTTGGTAACCAAAATACATTACCAGGAGCAACATCATCTAAATGGAACAATCCCAATTCTTGTCCTAGTTTTCTATGATCTCTCATCTTAGCTTCTTCTAACATCTGTAGATGCGCTTTTAGTTGCTTCTTATCGGAGAAAGCTATACCGTATATTCTTTGAAGCATTGGTTTGGTACTATCACCTCTCCAATATGCTCCGGCCACCTTTGTTAATTTAAATGAATCAATTGGTATACATTTAGTAGATGGAACGTGAGGACCTCTACATAAGTCTAAGAAATCACCAACTTGATACATACTTACTGTATCATCTTCTATTGCTTCTATTATTTCTACTTTAAAATCCTGTCCTAATTTCCTAAAATGTTCAATTGCTTCATTCTTACTTATTACTTTTCTAGTAAATTTTAAATCTTCTTTTATTAAATTCTTCATTGCATTTTCAATTGATTCTAAATCATCAGTTGAAAATTGCTTGTCAGATTGTATATCATAATAAAAACCATTCTCAATAGCTGGTCCAATTGCAAATTTCATATTAGGATCTATCATTTTGAGAGATGCTGCCATCACATGAGCTAAAGAATGTCTTAATATTTTAATGCCATATTCATCATCAATTGCTATATATTGAAAAACATTTCTATAATTACTTTCCTCAAATAGATCATATACTTTATCATCTACCTTTATAGCTATATTTTTACTCATAAGGATTACTCCACAACTTTTGGGACACAAAACATATTATGATCTTTATTGCAAGTATTCGATAGAATTTCTTCTCTGGTATTATGCATAATTGCCACATCTTCTCTCTCATATGTTGTATCTTCCTTTGATAAATCATTTATATCAACATTTGATACATCTATCTTGGACAATTGTTCTATCCATTCGAAAACACCATTAAGTCTACTAATAAATTGCTCTTTCTCGTTATCTTCTATTTTTAACTTAGCTAATTTGCACAATTGATCTAACTTATGTTCATCTAAATCTAACATAATAACGACTCATATATACATACATATATATCTATACAAAGGATATCACTAAAAGCTAATTCCACCAAATCAAAAATAAGCCCATGAAAACTCTCGTATATCACTATATATCAATATAAAAATTGTATTTACAATCTCAATTAATATTAAATACTACAGGTATATAACATTTTATTGTTGTTTAATACCTCAAAAATCATCAATTACATGATAAAACTATCATAATTATATATATTAGCAAATTCTCAATTATTCTTCTACAAAACACTAACACCTACTTGTATATTAGGATATATTTGTTCTATTACATGCTCATTAGAGAAAAATATTTTATCACCTGGTATAGCGTTTTTAGCATCTGGATTTATTTTCCATGACGTCATTTCTTTACCATTACTATATATAACTACCTTTAATCCATTGATAGGTACTATGGTAGTAGTATTATTTAATATAAATCCGGTAATATATATTTTATTCTTATTATCAACTGTTTCTAATCTATAAGCAATATTTGCCAATTGTAATGATGTAATTGTTGATTTAGTAATGTTACTAATTCTATTCAATACTAGATTTTTAAATACATCCCTTTCATAATATCCAATTGCACTCAATATTACAAAAATTGTGGAAATCAAATAAAAACGTTTATTGTTTCTATTCTTCAATGTAAAACCAAACTTTGATATTTTTCTTATTTTTCTTTTTCTATTAGCCTTTATTGGAGTAGCAGTTAATTGATTTACTTTAGTATTACTCAACCAAAATTTTCTTTGGCACTTGTAACATCTTAACCACCAACCAAAACCTAGTTTTACATTTCCTATTGGTTCTTTTAACATTTCAGGTCTTATATCATAATGGCAATTGCAATATGGGCATGTAACCTTCATTTAAAAAACAATAGAATAAAATAGATTTTACATTAAAATAATAACAAGAATAATAGCTCATGACCAGTCTCAAATATTTACATAGAATCATGCTTGATAAATACTAATGATTTATCACTTCTATTATGTAATACATAACAAGGATTATATTCGTGCAATAATTCTGGTGTACTGGTTTCTATTACTAATAAAAAGGTTAAATTATTTTTAAAAATATTTATTTGGTTTTTTAACAAATTTATTTCTTTATATGGTGGATCTATAAATACTATTAATTTATTATTTTTAATATGTTTAAATACTAATTTCCAATTAATATTATTTACATTAATTCGTTCTATATAAGTAATATCATTTATATTTAAATTATTTATATTACTCTTTATACAATTAAATGCTATGCTATTATTGTCAAAGAATAATATTTGATTAGAACCTAAAGAAGCTGCCTCAATACCTAAAGCACCGGAACCAGCAAATAAATCTATTACTGAATATTCTTTAAAATTGATATTAAACCTATGTATTAAACAATTAAACATAGATTCTTTTAATAAATCAGTAGTTGGCCGAGTGGTTTTTACATTAGGTAAATTTATTAGTCTTCTTTTGAATTTACCAAATATTATTCTTCCATTATGCATTCTTATTATAGCTAGATTGATTTTTAAATATTATCTTAACTACAACGTCTTGTAAATTAAAATGTTGTTTAAAATGATTAATAATATAACGTTCTTGATCCTTTCTCATTTCTTGCTTCTTATAAGTAAATATTATAAAGGTTGGTGGTGTTTCTCCTATTTGTGTAATATATTTCAGTTTAAACTTAACATTAGCACTAGTCATTATCTCGGTTTTATTTATAAATTGTAACCAATTATTTAGTTTAGAAGTACTTATTTTTATTTTATATTTATTATATGTTTCGATCACAGTATTCATCATTATATCTAAATTATCATTATTAATTGCCGATGTAAATAAAAATGGTATTCTTTTATTTTGAGATAAACTACGTTCAAAATTTCGTCTTAAGAACTTGGGTTGTGAATTTTTCTTGTATGGTGTTTTATCATACTTATTAAACACTACTACTAATGCTTTACCATCTCGTAATATATTAGATGCTAGCGTAATATCCTGATTCTCTATAAATCCACATTCCAAACTACTTGCATCTACTACTAACACTACAGCATCAGCATGTCTATAAGATCTTAAAGTACTACTTACAGATATTTTCTCTAATTTATCGTGTATTTTTGATTTTCTTCTTATACCTGGAGTATCTATTATTTTAAACAACTTATTATTATAAATGAAATCAAACACTGCATCTTCTCTTGTTAATCCTGGAAAATCAGCAGCCAATTGCTTATTACTTCCCAACAATTGATTTATTATTGTCGATTTACCAACGTTTGGACGTCCTACAAATGCTATTTTTAGTACTATTTGTTTTTTGTTATCTTTTTCTACAATATTATTATCATTTAATTTAAAATCATCCGGTATATTATTATACAATATATTCAGTAGTTCATCTATGCCTTGGCCATGCTCTGCAGATATAGATATAGTATTATCAAATCCTAATGATAAAGCATCAATAAATGCTTGTTCTTTTACTCTACCTTCACTTTTATTTACTGCCAGTATCAATTCATTACAAGATGATTTTCTTAATTCTGAAGCTATATTCAAATCATTGTTAGTTATTCCATCAATTGCATCTATCACAAATATTATAATGTTAGACTCTTTAATAATATTATCTAATTTTTCATTTATAGCATTCAATAATTCAGAATTATCATTACACTCTGCGTAATCTAACATACCCGGAGAATCTATTATTGTTATTTCTTTATCAAATACTGTAATTATTTTTTCCTTAGCATCCCTAGTAACTCCTGGTCTATTGAAAGCCAATGCTTGGTTGGATCTTGCTAGTCTGTTAAATAGAGTAGATTTCCCTACGTTTGTTCTTCCTATTATTGAAACTTTAAATGCATTATTATTGGAGTGCATAAATATTTCCTCTTACTTGTGCAAACATTTTATGGTTATCTATTGTAGGAGTATCAGTATGCATAACATGATGTATGTATTGTTGTTCAATTACTCTACCATTAGATAAATTTAATTTCAATACATCAGCATTACCACTAAATACCCATAATTGGTTGTTAATTAACAACGGTCCGTACCATGGGCAATCATTGTAGTTCTTATTCTTTTTAAACAGCTTTTTTAAATCTAATTTCCATTGTATATTGCCATTATTAATATTTATACATAAGACATTATTATCGGCAATTACAAGTACCCATCTATTATTCACTATTACTGGATTACTAATAGTACCTATTTTCTTTTCCCATACCTTAGTACCAAATTCCGCATCCAGTAATACCATCATTGAACTAACATTTGATATTAAAACTTTACTCCCTATTATTATTGGATTAACTACTGATTGCAAAAAGTTTGCTCCACTACTGTACATATAGTTTGGAATTAATAGTTCCTGCCAATTAACTTTACCAGTAGTTAGATCTAAAGATACAATATCACCAGAAGAATACATTAATATTATACTATTATTATATAATACTGGTGCATTAGAAGAAAGAAATGCTAATGGTTCTTCTTCTGATGAATAATTCCATATGATTTCTCCAGTCTTTTTATTTAATGCATATGTAATGTTATTTATTGTGTTTACAATAACTTTATCTTTAAAACAACCAGGAGCACCTTTTATAGCATTATTGAATTTTTTATTCCACAAGATCTTTTCAGTATTAGTATTAAATGCTATTACTTCATTAGTATTTGTGCCAATATATATTATACCATTATTAATACTAATGGCACTACAAAATGAATGCAATTGTGGTGGATTTGTTATGAATCTTTTATATAATATCTTACCACTATTCTTATTAATACAACATAAATTACCATTACTATCCATTATATATAAATTATTATTATCCATTACAAGATTAGATATAATTGGTTTACGTCCTATCGATCTCTTCCACAATATTTTCAAATTATTCTTTAATTTTGGCGAAGAATTAGTGCTAATAACAACATTACTAGTAGGAACTACTTCCATATCAGTGTAAGTTATTCCTTGTATTGCCTCCCTAGTACCAGTAAGTGCTTTATCTCTATTACATCCTACTAATAACAATGGTATTAAAAATAATGCTATGTATTTTTTTATCATATATATTATCCTATTTATTTTTTATTGTTTGATGATTCACTTGTATTAGTATCTGATTTTGTTGTATTTTCGTCATTGGAGTCAGTTTTAAATTTGTTTTCAACATCCGATTCATTCTTGGTACTTGAACCAGTTTTTGATTGATTTTCAATGCTGGAATTAGTTTCAGATTGACTCTCAATGCTGGAGCTAGTTTCAGATATATACTGTATCAATTCCCTGGTTCTTTCTAGTATTCCTGCTGGTATATTTTCAGTTCTTGCTAAGTCTTCTAGTGTTTTTCTAGCTTTTTCATTATCTCCTTGTTTTAAGTAACAATATGCTAATGTTTCCTTTGCTAATATATCCCAAGACTTACTTATGTATTTATTTAATAAATTAGAAATGAAGCTAGGTAATTGTGTTTCTAATTCTTTCTCAGGCATTAGATCAAGTGCAGTATTTATATAATATATATAAGCCAAATCTTTTATAGAACTGTTAACCTTTTCATTTTCAAATACTTCTTTATACCTATCCAAAGCTGTTTTATTTTGCTTTTCGCGTAATATTGCTGCTTCCTCAAATTTAGCCAATGCTGCATAATTGTGTTTGGAAGATTTGCCTATTTCTTTAAAGCCTGTTAGAGCAGTTTTCGTATGTTCAGCTGCTAATTCATTCTGTGAACTAGTAAAACTAGCAGAAATAGCTTCTCTGTCTTCTAAATCTTGTGTTTGCCAAACATTATGACCTATTACTCCTATAACTATAATAGAAGCTGCAATACTAATTAGCTTACCATATTTATCCCATATCCTCTGCCAATTCTCTTTGTTTATTTCTTCTTGAATACTATCAATAAAACTATCAGCAATTACTTTATCTTCCTTTTTATTATTTAAATTATCATTACATTTTGACATGCTTAAATTCCACATGTGCTCTTATATACTTTACTATTTTAGTTTACATACATTTCGATGAATAAACAAGTTTGATAGGTGTGACGGATTGAGGAAAATGGAACTGCAGTACTGTATTACGCATTATAATGTTCTTTGTCTAATTAAAATAATGTGAAACATAGAACATTATAGGGAGCTAATATCTCAGATAAAACTGTTGTAAGATTATAAATATTTGTTAATTATTTTATAAAGGTTTTTTCTTACTGATACAAACTTGATATGTTTATTCAAATACTTTTGTACTCCAATTATTTTGTCAATCTTGCGTCCTTTTAAAATGTTATCAATTTTATTAGATAATTTTAATAACTGTTCATCCATTAAATCATACATAAAATTATATGTATTATCATTAATGTAATAATTATCAAGCATTTTAATATCGTCATAAGTAATATCTTGGTCAATCATATATTGGAGGCAACTCAGTAACTCTTTTATAGAGTATATGAAATTATTATACTCATCAGGTGTTGAAGTAAAAACATATCGTATGATAGCATTTGAACTTAAATCATTTATGAGTCGTAAAATTACTTCATTTATTGTATCATTGCTAAATTTATTCATCAGAGCTAATAACGAATTCATACACTCAATGAAGTCTCTTCTATCTTGTAGCTATAATTTGCTTATTCCTGTGTAATCTTTAGAACGTTTCATATTAGCAATGCCATTATTATTAATTGTATTAATATTTTGCATTTGTAATTTTTGTATTTCATCTTTGAGAATTCTGACAGCATTATTTGTTTTATAAAATGAATCTTCAAACAATGCTGCATCTTTTTGGTGTGTAAATTTTTTTTGTAATAGTGTTTGTTGTTTATAATCTTCTAAGTAATATACATTTACAAACAAGTTCAATTTATTATTCTTAAATTTTATAGCAAACAATGTACGTAATTCATCAATGCACTTTTGCCAAATAGTCCAACAGAATTGGCACATGTCTAATCTAGTAAATAAATTTATTACTACAGTATTGGTATTTTTATATTGCGTTATATCTTTATCCTGTAATTTTATTACATACTTATACAATTTTATTAGTAGTTGTATTTCATCGTCACGAAGACGTGAATAAAACATATTGTTATTACCATACTCTTCGACGTCGTATATGTTACGTAAAGATTTTAATAGGTTGATAATAGTTGCACAATTTTTATGTTCATTATATTTCAAGAAAAAGTCATTAACACTTTTGTATTTATCACCTAATTTTGTTAAGCTATGATCGTTTTGTAAACTCTTTATCTTTGTGCGATCATTCACATTACTCACACTACACGCTTCAATATTTAAAAAAGCACAATTTTCCACACTCGAGTTACTAATTCGCGACCTACATATATTAATATAATTATTGTAATTCTTCATATCATTCGTTAATGCAGTATGTGTAAGCAAATTGTCTTTTTGTTCTGTTTGGTACAAGTCATAGTGAGTAATATAGTAACATGTAATTTCCCTGAATACATTTGTAAATTTATTTCTTTTAGCATCATGTCTAATATTTTTTGTAAAACCTTGTTGCGCAACAAGATATTTGTCAATTCTTTGCAACAGCAATACTAGACATTGATTTTTATCGAACTTGTTGTGATTATTAAACCACCAGTTATAAATTTCACCTTCATCTTCATCAGCAATATCATCAACATCACATGTGTTATAAAATTGTTTTACAAAATTTGATGAATTGGCACTATTACATGCCAATGCAATTTTCGTACAACTGCTAATAATAAATAAACAACCAATCAATAAAATTTTATTAAAATAAAACTTCAATTTCATATCATTTAACTATTACTACTATATTAGTAGGTTTTAATCTTGTGGCATTGTCTCCAAAAGAGGTTGTACAATAGTATCGAACTGTACTTTATTTATTGCATATTCATTCTGCATATAAAAATTTGACGGAATATTTTGAACCAAGTTACAATACTCATTTCTATACCGTTTTTCTCTTACACCAGAAAACTGAACTACTATTGCTAACAAACATCTGTAATTGTATTGTAATATATTACTGTTATTGTTCATGCTATAATCATTGGAGTCACATCTAAAACTGCGCATATATTTTCTTATGTTCTCTAATATGTTAGTCAAAGAAGAATAATCACCATTCAAAGCACTGTCAATTGTATTAATGTCTACACCTCCATTAATAATTGCATCCTTAGCTAAAGATGGAGATCTTAAGTTTATATGTTTAATTTTACACTTGTCATACTGTTTTACATTACCTAAAAAATTATGTAATACAAATTTCCTTCTTTGCTCAAATAGTGCTGGATAGTCAAACCACATTATATCTGGATTATACGTAATTTCTTTACAATTATTGTCATTAATATTTTTCTTTTTTAAGTTAGTACAACTATCATTAGCAGTACTACTATTATTATTAATAACACTAGATGTACTACAATCAGAATCAATACTATCTTGATTCATATTCATACCAACAACATAATTATAACTGCTGCTTAGCATAATAACTACCATAAAACTTCTTACAAATCCTATATTTGCTCTCATTAAAATATCTCCACAAATAAATAACCTACATAAATATAATATAATAATTTATCCAAAAAATCAATATCTAAATATATGATAAATACACAATAGTTAATTTATTACTAATTTCTATAAAAATTTATCTTGGTATTAGAAAATATTTTAAATGTTATCTTGATAACATTGTGTAATAATAATTTTTAATATAATAATGTTGATTCATGTTGTAAGTTATGATGAAAACTATTAAATATTTATCACTAATGTATTTCTTCTGGGGAATGGCATCAGCCATGGTATTTACTTTATTACCAATATTTATTGTTGAAGATTTACATGGTACTATGTCACAATTTGGATTTATTGAAGGATTAGTTGTATTTTTATCATTCTTATCAAAATTGTGTGTAGGATTTCTAATAGATATATACAGAAAGAGAATAAAAATACTTTACATAGGAACAATATCGACAATAATCAGTAAAATACTGGTTGCATGCTCAGGAAGCCTCTTATTTGTCATAATAGCTAAATCCATAGATAGATTAGCCAAAGGATTAAGACACGCCCCAGTAGATGCTATATTCGCTTCTCTGACCAATAAAAAGGGATATATATATTCCTATAGATACAGTATTAACATAGCTGGATCATTTACTGGTTCATTATTAACATCCCTATTAGTATTGCAGTTTGGACATCAGTTCAGAATAATTTTTGTACTAGCTTGTATACCAACCATTATAGCTTATTACATACTTAGAAACAAAATAACATACAAAGATGAAAACTATACACCAATTATAAAGCGTTCTAACTGGCGTGTAAGCCATATTAGATACCTACCAAAGGAATACTGGGAATTTTTAATATTAGTGGCTCTAATGATGTTAAATCGCTTTTCTGAAGGATTTATTACTTTAAAGGCAAAATCTATACTACCTGCTAGTCAGCTTAGTCATATTCCTCTGTATATTGGAATATATGAGCTATTCATAGTTATAACTGCAATACCAATGGGATTATTATCAGATAAAATAAATAAATATATTGTTATTTTATTTGGATTAATATCTTTAATAACTGCTGATATTTTTGGAATATTTGCTAATAGTAATATCAGTTTAATCATGATATACATTCTATGTGGAATACACATGGGAGCAACCCATGGAATACTTTCATCAATAATAGCTAAAATAGCGCCAGTAGAACTAATAGGAACAGCATTTGCATTATATTATGGTACAGATGGTATAGTACTTCTAATAGCTAATAACCTAGCAGGATCAATAGGACAAGTAATAAACAGATATACTAACCTTCCAATAACATCTGGTCCTTTTATAATGGGAACAATAACCACAACTATTGCTATAGTATACACTAGTATACTAATACGTAGACATAATAATAGATTAACAGAAGCATAATAAAAAAAAATTCACTTACGTAAATAAAAAATAAGTGTTGATTTAATAGTGTGTTTAGTGATATACTAAAAGCGGGATAGGTGTCCGAGTGGTTTAAGGAGCTGGTCTTGAAAACCAGTGTAAGTGCAAGCTTACCGTGAGTTCGAATCTCACCCTATCCGCCAGGAGTAACATTTCTGATGGACAAGTGAATAGACTTTTTCTGAGTTTTAATGTACACGAACAAATGTAATCGTAGATCAATTCGAAGAATTGAGATTATACGTATTAGTGACAATTATTAAACTCCTCATAAATCTTAGTTTCTTCAAAAACCATTAGAGGGGAACACATAATTTGAGCTAACGCCACATACTAATGTCTAAGCTTACTCGTTTCAGGATCAGAGCAATCTCTTCTGCAACAAATTAGAAAACACAAGTATTAAGACAATTACATAAGAGAAAAGAAAATGTACTAATAAAACTCCCAGCATTCTATGCTATTTTAAAGGAAAGAAAATATTGCTGAAGAATAGTTAGAATTCAATAAAGAAAACTTTTTAAAATAAGGAAAAGATAAGAAAAAGTGCTATATACCCCCCATATCGGCGACATCCATTCTATCCAGTGCGCTGATCAATTCATTTTTACAATGTTAAAATCTCTAGTTTACTTACTATCCTAAAACCCTAGTGTAGTATATCGGCGTCCAGCTGGGGAACCCAGATCTGGCCGGCCTCCCAACGGAGAGGGCGGAGCCGTGTACCTATCATTTAAATCATTGTATTACAATACATATTTGACGATACACATTTGTTTGTTTTAATATCATAGCCAGTCAATTACTTTACAAACCCTTCTTCCTTTTTTCTTTGGAAAGCAACCAACTAGATTAGTTCTTTAAAACCAACAATTCCAAACTAGTTCTATTTACTTTTTTTTATATATTTAATTCTTGTTACCTTTACCTTCCTTACAATTATATTGTATAATACTCTATACTGTACGTCAAGTACTTTTTGATTATATTTTACTTTGTTTTTCTTTTTTTATAATCTTTTTTCTTTTTGTCCTCTTAGTATAGTTATACTTTATAGTTCTTTAAATTAAGTTATATTTACTTGTATTTCTCATAGCATGTATCTTAGCACATCGTTGTTTCTATATTTAGCTTCTTTTTTTGTATTTGCAAGTATTCTGTATATTTACTTATGTTTGTTACTCATTTTTCTTTACTGGTGTATTTGTATTTGTATTCCTTTTGTTTATTTATCTATTTTACCTATTTGTCTTAATTATTGTATATTATCTTGTGATTTGTTTAAATCTCTAGTTTTTTAGTTATATTTTTATTATCTTCATATTGTTTATTATTTCTATTTTTCATACTATTTGCTGTACTTGTTTAATTCTTTTTTATGCATATATATTATATGCAATAATATATACTGTTAGTTTACGATAATATATACATTTACGTGCGTCAAAGTAATACAACAACTATTAGTTTTGTACATGACTATACTCGTTAGGTCTATTTACGATATCAATTAACTATACTCTATTCAATAGCTACTTTTAACTATTCGGTACTTCACATATTTATATTTTTATAAAATATAAATCATAGGATATATTTACCATCCGAAAATGTTATAACATGGTTTACACTTTATTATCAAATTGTTTTTTATTCCATTATGTACCAGAAAAATATGCTAAATTATTTTTTTATAAAATAAATCAAAAACATTTTAAATTATTTAGTAATTGTAAATACATAACAATTATATATAATAATTTCTATCATGAAATAACTAATGACTAAAATATTATATTAAAAGTAATAATAATAAACTTTTAACAATACTGTATGTTTAAATAAATGTGGATTCATTATTGGCTTTCTTAAAAAGTGTTATCTTCCCTTTCAATTTATATGTTAAAATTTTATTAGATATAAAAGAGTTTTAAAATCTAATATGGCAGATCAATTAAATTTAATGGAAAATAATGCAATTGTAAATGATAAGGATTTAAATAATAAAATTGTAAATGATTCACAAGTAAGTAATCATAATACTAATGTAAAAGGTCATAAAGAGTATAATAAGGACAATATATTTTATAAAATTATTAATAAAGAGATAAATTCCAACTTAGTTTTAGAAGGCAAGCATTTTATAGCTATTAATGATATACGTCCAAAAGCTCCAGTGCATGTCTTAATAATACCTAAGGGTAATTATGTTGATTATGATGATTTCGTAAGTAACGCTACTGATGAAGAAATAGTAGATTTTAATAAAGGCATAGCACAAATAATCGAACAAATGAAATTACTGCCTGGAGGATATAAATTATTATCTAATTCTGGAATATTTGGACAACAGGAAGTACCACATATGCACGTGCATATACTTGGGAAACCAAGTAACTAATAATAATTAGTAATACAAATAGCATTCAAGTAGCAATACATATATAAAATTATATAATATATAACAATAGAAATAAGGAGTATAATCATATGTCGGAAGTAAAGAAATTAAAGGACACTATATTTTTACCAAAAACCAGTTTCCCAATGCAAGGCAACTTAGCAAAGAACGATCCAATACTGATACAATATTGGCAAAATACTAGTTTGTATAAGGAATTACGTAAGAGATCGAAGAATAAAAAGAAATTTATGCTACATTTTGGGCCACCATATGCCAATGGTCCAATACATATGGGACACGCTTTGACAGGTATATTGAAGGATACAATAAACAAATGTTATCAAATGATGGGATACGATGCTCCATTGGTATTAGGATGGGATTGCCATGGATTACCAATAGAATGGAAAATAGAAGAATCATACATAAAAGCTGGAAAAAAAAGAGAAGAGGTTCCAGTAGTAGAGTTCATGAGCAAATGCAGGGAGTATGCAGCAAAATGGAGAGAGATACAAAAAGATGGATTTAGAGACTTAGGCATGATTTTTGATTACGACAATCCATATTGCACTATGGATAAATCATCTGAGGCTGCTATATGTGAAGAGTTTTTTAAAATTGTGAAACAAGGATATGTCCATAGAGATAGAAAACCAGTAATGTGGTCAGTGGTTGAAAAAACAGCGTTAGCTGAAGCAGAGTTAGAATATCATGATAAAACTAGCGATGCTATATATGTTAAATATCCAATAATCAAAACAAATATAGAAGAATTAAAAAATGCTTATGCTGTAATATGGACTACAACTCCATGGACTATACCTGCTAGCTTAGCAATAGCTTATAATCCAGAATTTAAATATGTGTTAATAGAATACAATAATACTAGATTGTTAGTAGCTCAATGTAGATTAGAGTCATTTATCAAAGAAAACAATATTGACACTCATGATATTATAGAAACATTTGATGGGAAAAAATTAGAAGGTACTGTTTGTAAGCATCCGCTTAATAATCTGGGATTTAAACAGGAAATAAGATTATTACCAGCAGATTACGTAACAGATGATGCTGGTACTGGATTGGTACACACAGCTCCTGGACATGGATTAGATGACTTTTATTTGGGGAAGAAATATGGATTATCAACTGAAACTATAGTTAATGAAAATGGTACATTAGTTGATACCTTACCATATTTCAAGGGAGAACATGTATTTAAAGTTAATCCCAAAGTAATTGAAGAGTTACAGAAAGTTGGTAATTTGCTTAGTGCTAGTAAAATAGTACATAGTTATCCTCATTCTTGGAGATCTAAATCCCCATTGATATTTAGAACTACTACCCAGTGGTTTATATCTATAGATCCAATAAGACAGAAGTTGTTAAAAGAAATAAAAAATACTGATTGGTATCCTAGCAGTTTTGTTAATAGAATTTATAGCATGGTAGAAAAACGTCCTGACTGGTGTATTTCAAGGCAACGTATATGGGGAGTACCAATAGCTTTGTTTATACACAAAAAAACAAATGAAATATTAATTGATGATGATGTTTTTAATAAAGTATTAGATACATTTAAAACTGAAGGCATAGAAGCATGGCATAGTAAACATATATCATTCTTCTTAGGTTCTAGATATAATCCAGAAGATTATACTAAAGTAACTGATACTATAGAGGTATGGTTTGATAGTGGATGTTCCCATAGATATGTATTAGAACATAGGCCTGAATTAACATGGCCAGCAGATTTATATTTTGAAGGATCTGATCAGCACAGAGGATGGTTTCAATCTTCCTTGGTAGAATCTGTATTGACGTCTGGTAGAGCTCCTTATAAAAAGGTTGCTACTAATGGTTTCCTACTTGATAAAAACGGTAGAAAAATGTCCAAATCTCTTGGAAACGTAATAGCACCTACTGATATAACGAAAAAGTATGGAGCAGATGTATTAAGACTATGGTGTATCAATGGTGATTACTCAGAAGATATGCGGATAGGAGAAGAAATAATAACAAGAAACCAAGATGTATATAGAAGATTTAGGAATACATTGAGATATTTACTTGGAGTATTAAGTGAATATGATCCAAATGATGATGTACCATACGATCAATTGCCATTATTGGAAAAATTTATATTAAATAAACTATATTATAACGATATTTTATTAAAAAAAGCAATTAATAAATTTGATTTACAGAAGTTTTACACAGAATTACATGCCTTCTGTTCCAATGATTTATCAGCTTTTTATTTTGATATAAGGAAAGATACAATATATTGCGATAGTAAAGATAATGTAATACGTAAAGCTTCACTAACAGTAATGAATAATATATTTGTTTGTTTAGTGCATTGGTTAGCTCCTGTATTATCTTTTACATCAGAGGAAGCATGGCAAGCTTATCCATTGAATGAAAAAAAGGACAGTATACATTTGCAAGAATTCCCAAGTATTCCTGAAGTATGGCAGAATGATGATATAGAAAAACAAGGACAATTTATTCAATCAATAAGGAAAGTAATAAATGGAGCAATAGAAATAGAAAGATTAGCTAAAACAATAGGATCAAGTTTAGAAGCAGATATCATAATATACACAAGTGATAATAAGATATACAAGGAATTGAATAAAATAGATATACAGGAACTAGCAATAGTATCATCTGCAAAATGTGTATTAGCAAAGGCACCATATCCAGTAATTGTTAATGAAGAGTTACAAATGGGAGTAATAGTTAAGAAATCAGAATATAAAAAGTGTGATAGATGCTGGAAATTATTAGATAGTGTAAAAGAATATAATAATGAATACGGAACAGTAAATCTATGTGAACGATGCAATAAAGTAGTAAATGAGTAATAGAAGTAGCACATTTTTTATACTGTGCTACTATTTGATTGTATTTTAATAAATCTTATTTAATGTTGCTATCTACATTTTAGTATATATGGTGTCATACTATTATGTTTACCACTTAGAATTTGTTTAATATCATTCTCATTTACATATTTGTAGGTTATAGCATCATTTAATTTTTTATACCCATCATATTGTTATTAAAATTATTAATATTCTAATTCATATTATTTCTC
The DNA here is from genome assembly GCA_902772645.1 of uncultured Pseudomonadota bacterium. Lineage (GTDB taxonomy): Bacteria > Pseudomonadota > Alphaproteobacteria > RUG11792 > RUG11792 > RUG11792. The sequence goes on from CACYBM010000031.1 coordinate 18,621, forward strand.
ATCATATTTTGATGGAAATTATTTTGTTGCATGTTGTTGTTCATATTAAAATTATTATTCATTGCTATATTGTTATGCATATTCATTCCTTTTACCATATTGTTATTATTAAAATTATTCATTTTTGGATTATTAAAGTTATTAAATTTTTGCATATTATTATTTACCATGTTCATGCCCATATTCATGTTCATATTATTTAACATCATGTTACGATTCATATTGTTCATCATATTCATATTATTCCACATCATATTGCTCCACATCATATTATTACTCATATTATTCCACATACCTGGCATCATCATATTACTTGGCATCATACTTTTTATTTTCATATTATTTATTTTATTGAAATAATGTTGTTGTTTATTCAATATTGAATTAGCATCATGTTCGTTCTTTGTATAGAATACAACATAAGGTATAAATCCTTTTCCTTTTAAAATATCATTAATATCTTTTTTTGTAAGTTCTATTACCTGAGCATCATTGTATAAAACCCAAGGTTTATCAGAAGATGGTCTGCTAATAGTTACAAAATGTCCACCCATTCCACTTTCACCTGAATGACATATAATAGCATGTAAGAAATACTTGGAATCATCTTTAGAGTTTGTTACATAATCTTTCAAGTCAAGTTGATCTTCTATTTTAGTTTCCACATCAAACTCCAATCCTTTTCCTCTATTTAATACAATGGATAATATATTTGGTGAATAATCAATTTCATTGTACGCTGTAGCATCGGCATTTTGTTTGCAATTATTACAATATATTTGATTCTCTCCAACAAATGTTTCCTGGTTTTCGTTCAATTTAAAACAATCCATTATTGTAACTGGCGTTGTATCATTGTTATTAGCTTTCATTAATCGTACTTTTTCTAATGGGAAAATTAACATATTATATGTTTGGTAATTATCTGTATCATGTTTACATTTATTACAAATCATATGACTACCTTGTATAAAATAAAACTGGTCTAGAATAGTAGATTTATTCTTTGAAAAGTAATCATTAACAAAATTAGCATATGCATTATTACCTTGCATCATAATTTTATTTGGTGGTGTATTTAATACATTGTGCATGTTTTCATAAAAACATAATAATAAATCTTTTGCATCATTTGCAGCTACTCCAAGGAACAAAGGATTAACCATACCCAAGATATTTTTGAAAGCATGTGGTGCATACCAACCACACGGACAAGTACTACTTGCATTTGGAGGAGTACTGCCCCACAACTCTGCTATAACGTTGGCAAATTGAATAGTTAACCATCCGGCTGTGTTATTTTGTAACAAATTATTATAGTTTTCATATACATCTTGTAATAAATAAAAGCAAGCCTTAGGATTACTTACAATAGCCTGTATAGTAGCATTCATGTAACAAGTAGCGCCTATATTTTGTAATCCAGCATGTTGTCTAAATGGATCATTTACAATATTTATCATTGCTTGTTTCATTTTCCTCTGATCATTATTTTCCTTGTTATTGATATTGTTAACCATCATATTGTTGTTATTATTAAATACTTGATTCATACTATATCCATTACTTGTAATTAATCCAGAACATAGTAATGTGAATATTTTAAGTGTAATTTTCATGATTTCTACTTTTAAGTACCATTACCTCTGATATGAATACTAACAGGTATTAGTTAAATATTAGTTAATTATAAAATTTTCTTACTTATGATATTTTTGATTAAAATTAGACAGTGATAACATAGAAAATAAAAATATAATAGTATTGTACACTTTTGTATTTATATCTATTATATTTCTATTGGATTTAATATTATATTAGTTATAATGAAAAGATATGTATTAAATATTATTTAAAATTAAGTATATAGCGTAATATACATGTTTATATGCATTTGTTATCGATTTTTAAAATTATTTTGGAACTTATAATAAGATTGGTGGCTTGTAATACAATACACTATGTACTACACTAAAGTAGTAACATGTCCTCGTAGCCCAGTTGGATAGAGCGTGAGTTTCCTAAACTTGAGGTCGTGGGTTCGATTCCCTCCGAGGACACCACCTAATGTCCCAAAAAATATGTAGACATAGTTGGTGAAACATGTTATATTGTAAGTATGATTGCCCATATAGCTCAGTTGGTAGAGCAACAGACTGAAAATCTGTGTGTCACTGGTTCGATTCCCGTTATGGGCACCACTATCGTTGTTTTCTAAAGATTTAGTACACAGTTCATGATTAGTGGGTTATATCTCAATGTCAGTGTATGTTAAAAATCATAAAGTGCTGTAATATAAATAGGATAAATCATAAAAACAATATATTGCTATCTCACTAGTTATATGGTTCAATTTAATTGATTCAAACTATTTATTATTAATATATAATGTTACAGAGTATGCAGATAGAGGGAGGATATCCTCTGGTTGGTGAAATAAATATTAGTGGTGCTAAGAATTTAGCATTACCTGCCATGGTTACAACTTTACTAACAGAAGACGAAATTATACTTAATAATGTTCCCGATTTATCTGATGTTCATTCGTTATTGGGATTATTAGAATATCTAGGATGTGATATAAATATTGATAAAGTAAATAGTAAATTAATATTAAAAACGACCAATATAAAATATACAGAAGCTCCGTACGATTTTGTCAGGAAAATGAGAGCAACAATATTAGTATTAGGCCCAATGGTAGCTAGATTTGGTGCAGCCTCAGTATCATTCCCTGGAGGATGTGCTATAGGTGTTAGGGCAATAGATTTACATATAAAAGCATTACAACTATTAGGAGCAGAGGTGACAATGGATAATGGTTTTATAAATGTATGTGCTCCAAATGGTTTAAAAGGCTGTGAAATAACATTTCCAATAATTACAGTTACTGGTACTGAGAATAGTATAATGGCAGCAGTATTAGCCAAAGGAACTACTAAACTTATCAACGCTGCATTAGAGCCAGAAGTAGAAGCACTGTGCAATTTATTAAATTCTATGGGAGCGAAAATAACTGGACAAGGTACCTCTATTATCAACATAGAAGGGGTTGAGAAACTACATGGAACAACATTTGACATAATTCCAGATAGAATAGAGGCTGGAACATACGCAATAGCTTCGGCTATTACTCATGGTAAATTGTTTCTTAAGAATTGTATTTATAAACATTTGGCATTATTTTTCAATACTCTCAAATTAAATGGAATATCAATTGAAGAAAAACAAAATGGAGTAATGGTAGAAAATAATAATGATAAAATAAATCCAATTAATATTCGTACTGCGCCATACCCAGGATTTGCTACTGACTTACAAGCTCAGTACATGGCTTTGATGGCAATTAGTGGTGGAACATCATTAATTACTGAGACATTATTTGAGAATAGATTTATGCATGTATCCGAATTAAATAGAATGGGCGCTAATATTACTATAAAAGGAAATACAGCTACAGTGAAAGGAGTGAATAAACTAAGTGGAGCGCAAGTAATGGCAACAGATTTGAGGGCATCTGCTTCATTAATACTTGCAGGATTGTTTGCTAATGGGACAACCACAGTAAATCGCTTGTATCATATAGATAGGGGCTATGAAAGCATAGATAAGAAGCTCCAGCAATGTGGAGCTCATATAAAAAGGATATCAATTTGAAATTGTATTCTTTGTATATACTGCATATTTTTCATGAGGGTATGATGGGTCGTCTGTTCCAAAATTGATTGTGTCATTATCTTTAAATTGTATTGGATTGGCTCCAATATATATATTTGGTATTATATTATTTAACTTTATTTTATCATCAGTTGCATTAAGGAAGTTTTGTATTAATTTGTCCTTTGTATATCCTGGAAATATCTCAAAGTCAGTTACAAAATAATATTGTGTTTTATTATTCTGATACCTATATAATGGTATGAATAAATGTGTATTACTTTCTGAAAAGTTCTTATTATGCTCATTAATCTTTTCTTCATCTGTACTTGCAAATTTTTCATATTCTGTATCATTATACTTTTCGTTATATACATATTCTATCATATTATAAAATTGTATTTTATTCCTATATGTTTCTCTATCAAATGCAACCGTCAAATCTAGATTAACTGTATTATTGTTATCTCCAGTTGGAAATTTTAGATCACTAAATTCCGTTTTAGGAATACTAGTGTAAAACTCAACATTGTATCTTTTCTTTTTTGTTTTTTCATCAATATCATATTTATATTTTTGCAGTTGATATTCTAATGTAAATGTAGTTTGTAAGAATTTAGAATTCGGATTGTATTGTACTATTGGATCTAATGTAGGATTCCATTCTGTAATACAAGAAACCTTATCACTGTGGCTTATTATTACATCTCTTGATACGAAATCATTATTGTACAACATATTTTTATTAACCAATCTTACTGTAAAATTCTCGGGAATAGCTAATGAAGTATATATTTTTTCTTCTAGAACATCTTGTTCTGGTACTTCAAGAACTTCCGGTGATGGTTGATCTACAGGCTGTTCTCCTCCTTGATCCTCCTCAAGTTGTTGCTCTACTGGGTTATCTGGACTTTGTGCTTCTTCTTCATCAACAAACTCTTCTGCTTGTAATTTTGGCACTGTTATAGATGGAATGTTATATATCTCATTTACATATAAAACCGAACTAAATATATTTTTATTCTTAGGATTACTTAGTGTTACCTGTACAGTGTTTTTATTTTTTTTGTTATTTAATATTATTTCTCCTAAACTGCTATCAATACTTGATCCATACAAGTTATTATCTTGATTTATAGCTGTATTACTACCAGTAAATTCCCAAGCAATGGGCATAGATTCATTTTCTTTTATTCTATTTGTTTTTATAAAAGAATTCTTACCGAATATTAATTTCTTAACATATCTATTAGAAGGACTTGTTACTGGCAATTCATTTAATGTTATATGTTTGGTAACTTTAGAATTATTACCAAGTAATCGAATTTCAGTTATTTGATTTTTATTAACACCCTTATCTGTAATATTTGGTAAATTGAAAGTTTTTTCTGTATTACTTTTTAGATTTACATGAAATGGCAATACATGAATTGGTTTGCCTTTTTTATTCAAGCACTTATCCAAATTAGTCATATCAATACCATCTGTTTCTGTATTTATATTAAATGGTGGAATATCTTCATTAAATTTATCTAAATCTAAAGTATACTTTTTATTATTTAAATAATCACTTTCTAAACTGCCATGTAGTTTTATTTGGTTGCTTTTATTTTTTATATTTTCTGCTGAAGCAATACTTTGTATAAAATCTGAAAAAGAAGCTCGTAAATCCGCTTGATTTTCTTTGATTTGTTTTTTACCTATACCAATACTTACTGAAAATACTTTATTAATATCATCTACATTATCTATATTTATTCTCGGTTTAATTTTTATTCCGGTACTGGCATTATTAACTTCTTCTTTTGTTGCTGTTTCTTTATTAACAGGACTATTTAGTAATAATGTGTAATTTTTACCGCCTTTATTATATAAATAACTGTTCTTTAATATATTGATTGTATCAGTTTTATCATTACTTATATCTGATACATCTATTTCTAATCCAACTATTTTCTCTGTTTTATTGACAGTATCATATATAGGAATTCCTTTCTTATTTTTCCTACCTGTATCTACTGATGGTTCTAAGCCAGTAACTTTAATTTTCTGTTTCTCTTCCGCAAGAGCATTTCCATCTTCATCGACAATTTGCAATTCCTGGAATGGAATATTTATTTTGGTATTTTCAATTAATATGTTATTATCACCAATTCCTTTTAATTTATTTGTAATGAAATCAGTAATACTTGTCGAATCATCATTGTCATTATTTTCATCTGAAAACATATTAACTATTCCCTGCCCATTACCATCTGCATCTGTAGTTCCAATAATATGACCAGTTATAACGTTAGTTTTTTTATATTCAGATTCATCATTTTCATTAATCTTTTTTATTAAGCCAGTAATATCTACTGTAGAATTTTTATTACATAAATAAAGAGCAGGACTTGCATATTTTGCAGCTCCTTTGTTACCGGATAATGCAAGATTACTACCTTCTTTAAAAGTTACATGGCCACCTTTATTATACGAATCTCCGTGTATATCAAATCCAACTGTTTTTTTATCTGACATACCGAAGTCTTTGTTTGCAGTAAAATGATTTTCATTGATGTGGTCAGGATTGTATATAGTAGCTTTTATAGTGGCGCCTGGTTCTACTACTAAATCATCATATATATGTACATGTCCTGTACTTGTCTGTTCTATTACTCCATTTGCATTAATGGTTACTGTATTACTATTTATTTTATCATTAACTTTATCTTTTCCTATTCTAAGCTCTGCGACTTTACCTATATCACTACCAAATTTTGTATTCTCAACTGTTATAGGGTAATCAATACTAGCATCATATCCACTAATTTCCAAACAATTACCTATTTTTAATGATGATCCACTGGCAATACTACAGTAATTTGTACTTACTAATGCAATTCCCAATATTAAAAATTTTTTAAAAGTATTCATGTTGAAAGTTATTAAGATATATAACATACAACATTATGGTAGTAACAATTACTTAAAGAAAAGTTAATAAATTGAGATTTTAAAAAAATAAGTTAATATGGAAGATACATCATGATACATGAATTGATATGTGCGTTTTTAGCATTTGGAAATGGTAAGATTATAAATAGAAATGGATTACTCAGCACTACACAAGTATTTTATTATCTTCTGAAGAATGCTTATATTTAATATAAATAGTTACGATGATATAATATGATTAGTGATAATAAATTACTAATAATAAATATAAGAGTGAAACCGTTATGATATATAAAACTGATGATATATTACCAATTAATGATATTGTATTTAAAATTATATTCTGGAATAAAGAATATCCAGGAATTTTAACATCCTTCATTACTTGCAATACGAAGTATCGTGTAAACAACACTTTTGTATAGCGTAGTAATTTGATGGAATTATGTAACAGTGCTTAAGAATTGCAAGACAATGCGTGAGTGTCGTGTAATAATTATTCAGGATCGTATAATAAACGCTGTTAGTGGGACAATACGTTAGGATGGTGTAACAATCTCAAAATGTAATAATCCTACTAATTCAATTAATTTGATAAGTCCTGAATACGATAGTGTGGTGAAACATTGCGATAACATTATGAAACAGATGAATGATGAAATTTTGTTTGTGAACATAGTATCAGGTTATATCTTGTTAGTAAAACTTCAAGTGGCGAGATATTAAACATAGCTTTGCATCGGCAGCTGGAGGCTTCGATAGAAGAATCTAAGATGCAAAAGAAAATTTGCACAAGCAGATAGTTGATTCGCCAGAAGAATCTAAAATATAAAAGAGATACAAATATAAACTATTAATAAAAAAATAAATGATTCTACTATAGAATAGTAATATATTTGTTATATTATTAGTAATAATTATCATGATTTTAAATTTAAACAAAAGATAATAAAGGCCATATTGTTTACTTTATCTGTCATAAGTAATACTTCTTATGTACTTGCTGAAGATAATTTTTTTCCAGCAGATAAACAAGTGTTTCTTGATGTTACAGCTATTCCAAGTTAGTATAATGATCATATTTATACGTATGTATTTATGTTTGGAGATACTGGACATAATACTTGGGTAAAGAAAAATATTCTTTGGCACCACCATACAATCACTTTATAATGAATTCAAGAAGGAGGAGTTATATGAAATATATTACAATGTAATACCGTTGTGTAATCCAGAAATCTATCATTTTTATTAATGGAAATTTTAATGTTTTTGTTTGGTGTATTTTTCTTTTGTATGATAAACTAAAATTAGTGTGGTATTTATTTTTTTTCGTAGTATTTTTTCTCAGGGTACTACAACAAGGTGATTATGAATAATGAGCAATCAAATAATATGCAGTCTGATTTCACAACTTTATTAGAACAATCTTTCAAAAAAAACAAAACAAATAATAATAGAGTTGTTGTTGGCAAAATAATTAGTATTAAAAACGATAAAGCAATAATAGATGTTGGATTAAAGTCAGAAGGTATCCTGTCTGTATCCAACATAAAGGTATTAAAAGATAGCGATGATATAAAAGTAGGGGATACTTTAGAAGTATATATTGAGAGGTTTGAAGATAAATTTGGCAATCCAGTATTAAGTATTGAAAAAGCTCAGAAAGAAGCAACGTGGAAGAAATTAGAATCGCATTTAAACAGTGGTGAAATCATAGAAGGATTAATAACCAATAGAACTAAAGGTGGTTTTGCAGTAGATCTAAATGGAACTTTAGCATTTCTTCCTGGTAGTCAAGTAGATTTAAGTATAGTTAGAGATACATCATCATTATTAAATACTAAACAGAAATTTAAAGTAATCAAAATGGATAGAGTTAGAAATAATATAGTAGTATCAAGAAGAGCTGTACTAGAGGATGTTAGAAACATTGCTAAGGTAGAAGTATTATCCAAACTTGAAGAAGGAATGGTAATTGATGGAGTCGTTAAGAATATTACTGAGTATGGTGTGTTCGTTGATATAGGAGGTATTGATGGATTATTACATGTTACAGATATGTCTTGGAAACGTATTTCTTCCCCTTCTGAAATAGTTAAGGTTGGAGATAAAGTAAAAGTGCAAGTAATAAAATTCAATAAGGATACTGGTAGGGTTTCATTAGGTATGAAACAGCTATCTAAGACCCCATGGGATGAAACTCTATCAGAGAAATATAAAATAGGAGAGAAATATCAAGGTAAAATAGTTAACATAACAGACTATGGAGTATTTGTAGAATTGGAAGAATGTATTGAAGGAATGGTTTATAAAGCTGAATTAAGTTGGATTAAAAATGTAAACCCAGCGAAAGTAGTTAACATAGGAGATGTCGTAGATGTAAAGGTTTTAGAAGTAATTCCAGATAAACATAAGATAAGTTTAAGTATTAAAGCATGTCAACCAAATCCATGTGCTAAGTTTGCTGAGGAACATCCAGTAGGATCCAAATTAAAAGGAACGATTAAGAACATTAAAGAGTTCGGTATCTTTGTAGAATTAACAGATGTACTTGACGGTATTATTGCAATGAGAGATATAACATGGGGTATATCTTACGATGATGAGCTTGATAGTAGTAATTTTGCAAATAATAGTAAAACCAAGAATTATGAAGTAGGACAAGAAATAGAAGTAGTAGTGTTAGGAATTAATCAAAATAAAGAGGTAATAAAATTAGGATTAAAACAATTAACGGAAGATCCATATGCGGAAGCGTTAAAATCTACCCATAAAGATGATGTAGTAAAAGGTAAGGTCAGTAAAGTAACTCCTGATGGAATGGAAGTAAAACTAGAGAATGGATTGCCTTGTTTAATAAAGAGAATCGACATAGGACGTAATAGTAAAAAACAATTGAGTGATTATATGGTGGGAGATGAAGTAAAGGCATTAGTTGTTAACGTAAATCCTGATAGAAGACATGTGTTGTTATCAATAAAAGCACTAGATATTAAAACTGAACATGATGTATTAAAAAAATTAAATTCAGAATCAGGTAAATCAAAACTTGGTGATGTATTAGGTGATGCATTGAAGAAATAAAATTGATTTGGCATTAGGGATTATTAATATCCCTAGACCGTATTGTTAAAGATCATTAAATAAAATGATATAATGTAACTCAAGCATGAGGTGTTTAGCAATTTTGCATACAAGAAATAGAAAATGCTTCGCAAATTGTGCAAGTCGTGACTATAAATTGTACAATTATCATACTTGTAGATACTTTTAATATAACTTGCTCTTGTGTTTTGTATACAAAATCCGTTCTGGTGTTATAACATGAGCATCGTCAATACGGAATAAAGTACTTATGAACATGAGGACGGTAAAAGTATCACCAAACCTCATTATGTTTGTTTATTTTATATTTTTTTATCTAATTTCTTCTATATATTCTTCTACAATACAACAACAATTTAAACAATTATTCATTATTTTGCTTACAATAGTTCTATCATGATTGTTGTTTGTTAGGTGTTTCTTTAATTCTTGGAATGCTTTATTCATTAAATCCTGATAATTGTATATATCATTTGCTGATGTAACTTTTCCACCAGTAATTGCATTGTTAATGTCTGATAATAATGATATTAAATCTAATATTTTAGATTTAGCAATTTCATTGTTAATATCTATTTCACTATACATATAATTCAACTTAGCAACTGTAAAATTATGATGAAAATTAAATAATTCTAAACCATTATTCTTATTGTTATCAGCAATATTTTTATATATGGCATCATCTTGATTTATCTGGAATTTATTGGATCCGGATACTATTTCTTTACAAATATCATCAAGGGATGTATTATGATCTTTTAAGATATTATCGATTTCATTTGAATTGGCATTATTACTTGTTCCAATAATTACATCATCTTTTGCACTATTAACACTTTTATTATTGTTATTAAATTTTTCTGCACTGTTAACAACTTGCAGATTACCAAATAGTATTGCTACTGTTAATAACATAAATACAATATTGTTATATTTCATAATTCATTATTCCTAAATAGAAAATTCTAAATATATATTACTATTCTACAATACTTTTAATATTTTTACAAATTTACATTTGTTGCTATCATAATATGATATTATTGTATAAGTTAATTGTCGATTAATACAATTCGTAAAATGTTGTGGAATTAATTATTCATAGTAGTTTTTTATATACTTAGATCTTATTAACATTTTTCAATGTTTTTTTTACCTTGCTATCACATATAAACTATTACCAATAAACTTAACTCTAATCAAGTAAATATATGATTATACAATTGTTTAAACAAGAATCTGTTGCACAAGCTACTATATATAGTATTAATATAATTGTTTATATTAATTATTAATTCAAAGATTTAATTGTTTAAATTGACAATGCTTTAATTGTTTAAATTGACCATTTACGCATATTGAACAAATATGTTAAAATTAAAAATGGTTATTTTGGTGTTTTTGTGAGGAGATTTATGGAAAAAATAACTACTAAATCGCAGACAGCAATACTATCAATAGCTATTTGCTGGATGTTCTACCTATTTGGATGTTTGTCTAGAGTTGAACCTGGAGTATTAGTTCATGATTTGATCCATGACTTTTCACTGAACGCTACTCAGGTTGGTTTCATTGTATCAGTAATGTACTGGTCATACAATGGAATGCAAATACCATGGGGAATAATTTTAGATAAAATTGGTTATAAATTCGTTATAACAGCATGTTGTTTTATATGTTCATTAGGAGTGCTAATATTTGGTATTGCTACTAGTGATATACAACTAATGATTGGAAGATTCCTAGTTGGATTGGCTTCATCAGCAGCATTTTTAAGTTGTGGAAAAGTAGCATCTGAGTTATATGGAAAGAACAAATATCCATTATTCATGGGAATAGCTACATGTATGGGATGCTTAGGAAGTATGCTAGGAAGTACAGCATCATCATACTTAGCAAAATGGTATGGTTGGAGAAGTGCAACTGTTGGTATAGCTATATTTGGAATTATACTAGGGATATTAGCGTTTTTCGGATTACGAACGAATAAAGATGTTAGTAATACTGTAGAAAAACAAAATGTAGATATTGTAGGTGGATTAAAAAGACTAGCTACCAATTATAATGTATGGTTAATAGGATTCTATGGAGCTATGTCATACTTGCCAGTGAGTTCTATAGCAGATTTGTGGGGTACTTCATTTATGGAGAAACGATTTAATATACCTACAGAACAAGCAGCCATATTACCATCACTTATATATGTAGGATTTGGAGTAGGAAGTGTTGTATCAGCGATATTTGCTGAGAAATGGAATAGTTATAAGAAACCAGTAATAATATTTACAGTAGGATTAATTTTTACTATGTGGTTAGCAATTTACAATAATTCAATAGGGTTTTTATCTTGCTTAATACTATTTTTTATGGCTAGTTTTTTTGCAGGAGCTGATACATTAACATTCTCTATGTGCTATGGGTTAGTACCTAAAGAATTTGCGGGTATATCTAGTGGATTTAATAACATGATACTAATGATGGGAGGATTATTCTTTGATCCACAATTAGGAAAATTACTAGACACATATAGAGCTGGTAAGGTAACATCCGAGGGCTTACCATTCTATGATCTTACAATGTATAGACAAGCATTTGTATGGGTCATAGTTGCAATTTGCCTGTCACTGTTGGCAGTATTTTTTATAAAGGATACTAAACCAAAAAGTGAAGAGTAATATTTGTTACTCAGTTTTTTAGACATATATTTAAGTTTGTCTAGACAAATACAATAATAGGTTAGATGGATGGACTTATGATCCATCCTGTAAAATTTCAATAAAATATTTATAATTTAACAAACAGTAGTGTAAATCTGTTTTATGTCGGATTTGTATTTTAAATTAAATTAGTTTAAATATTTCACTGTCTCATCGTTGCTTTTAACTTATAATATTGTTTTTACTGCTTGATAGTATTGTTTAGTATATTTGATTATTATATTACCAATGTAATAATATCTTCACTACAAATAAATATACCTACAATACTGGTAACACTTTTTAATATCATTCTATTCCTTCAAACATACTATGTTGTGTTAAGTTTTCTTATATTTGGTTATCATTTATCTGGTCATCTTCTTTATTATGATTTTCTATATCATGTTCTATATCATCACTTGTTCCGTTATTCACATTGGTAGTTGTATTACAATTTATATCATACCTTACAGTTATTGATAATACATGATTATTTGTATTATTGTTTAAATTCTTGTTTAATGTATCGTAATTTAAATATATTGTATTTATTTCAAGTGTATTCGATTTTTCACTGTCATTTATATCTACTTGATTTGCAAATACTGTTTTCCAATTCTTTGTAGCTTTGTGATTATACCGATAAATTTGTACAAGCTTTTCTGTATCTAAGCAATCTAGTATTTTTTTATTAATACATTTACTTATACTAATTATTTCATTATTTTGAAATGCTATTTTTCTTTTATTCTTATCTTCTTCCTTTATAACATATTTACTCTTAACTTTAATTAATGGATCGTCTGATAATCTCTCACTTCTTAAACGTTTTTTAAATATTTGATTATATTTGTTTGCTAATTCCTAATAATAACATTCAATAAACAAATCATACAACTGGTACAATGTGTTTATCACTGTTTTTAGGTATTTTAGTCTCACTTAAAAAATCAGAGCTTATACAACTCTCGCATATAAGATATTTATATAGTGTTTGTTTTATAACAAAATAATTACTAATATTCATTTAAAATCATATATATATATCCCAAGTATTTTCTTTATATTATCAAATATAGAATGTAGTTCTTTATTGCCTTTTAATGCTTGTAACCCATTATTTTCTATATCGTTAGATTTTTTTTACTAGATATTATTTATTTTATTTGCTGTTTAAATATGTTTATTTATTTGTTTTTTTCAACAAATCATTATAGTGTATTTCTGATTTTATTAAATTATATCTAAATACTTTTAGTATATTGTAACTATCAATCATCTACACTATCTAGAAATTCTTCCAATTGTTTATTTGATTCATTTTCTACATGTGCTTCTGTTATCCTTGTATTTGTTTCTTTGTCTATTTCATTATCATTTTCATCATCATCTGTTTCTTTATTTTTGTCTATTCTAGGATTATTCTTCCTATTCTTGTTATTATATTGTATAACGTTCTTCAAAAACATAGCAGCTATCCTTGCTGGTATTCTACCACCTGTTGATTTCTTAATCATTTTATTACTTAAAATATCATTACCTACCCATATACCTATAGTACATCCCTCATCTGCATACTCTTCAGGGTCATAAAAGCCCATGAACCATGCATCTGTATCTCCATTTGAACCAGTCTTACCATAAACGTCATAATTCACCTTGGCTGCTCTACCAGTACCATTCTGAACAACTTCATGTAATAAATCTCTACAACTATTTAGTATTTCATCATCCAATACTTCTATTGGTTCAGGTTCTTCTCTTGAATATATTACTTCTCCGTTCTTTTTTCTTATTTCTAAAACACAATATGGTGCTACATAATATCCGTCCATGAATGCTGCATAAGCTCCTGTGAAGTCTTTTAATGTTACTGGAGTAGTTCCCAATGCTACACTCATATCTTCCTCTGATACGTTAGTTATACCTAGTTTTTTGGCAAACTGTGCAACCCTTTTTAGTCCTACTGATTGAGCTAGTCTTATACTCACAGCATTAACTGAATGTGAAAATCCTGATAGTAAAGAAATAGACCCTCTTGATCTCCATCCGTAATTCTTAGGATGCCAACTATCTATTGATACTGGTGTATCTGATACTTGATCATATAATTGATAACCATATTCCAATGCTGCTCCAAATACCATGATTTTAAAGGCAGAGCCTGGAAACCTTTGAGCTTGTACTACCCTATTAAACTGATTAGATTGATAGTCTACGCCTCCAATCATTGCTTGTATTGCACCATTTCTATCTATACATAAGAAAGCTACTTGTGAAAATTTATAATTTTTACTCTCAGTATTATAATAGAAATTAACAGCTTCCTCTGCTATTTTCTGTTTATTATCATCAAATGTAGTAACAACTACTATGTCACTATTTAATTCGCCCAGTATTTTCTTTGCTTGATCATATGCATAATTACAGAAGTATTGAGAATTATCGCATCTAATGCTATTTTCTTTTGCTTTGCATATATTAGCTTTTTCTATCTTTTTAGCATCTTTTATGTATCCTTGTTCTTCCATTTTCTTTAGAACTAACATTGCTCTATTGTGTGCATATGACCTATGTTCAGAAGGATTATACTTGGTAGGAGCCTTTAATGATCCTGCCAATAGTGCTGATTCAAACACATTTAATTGACGCGCATGTTTATTAAAGTGCTTCTTTGCAGCTGCTTCAATACCATAAGTACCAGCTCCAAAATACACTCTATTTAAATACATCATCATTATTTCAGTCTTTGAAAACCTATGTTCCAACCACAAAGCAAGTAATAGCTCCTTTATTTTTCTACTTATTGTCTTATCATGATAAGTTACACACCCTTCTACTATCAGTATATTTTTAGCTAATTGCTGAGTAATTGTAGATCCACCCTGTGCTATACTATGTGATATATAATTCCTATATATGGCTCTAGCTAGTCCAATAAAATCGACTCCAAAATGGCTAAAAAATCTCTTGTCTTCTATTGCTACAAAAGCAGCTATTACATGTTGTGGTAAATCTTTTATTTGTACTACTTCTTCATATAAATCACCATAATTTCCCAATACTTTACCATTACGAGATTGTATCTCAACTGAAGGCACTCTTATCGCTGTATTTATATTATTAAGATCTGGTAATTCATTTGCGTAATATATCAATACTCCTGCAACACATAATATACCAAGTAAAGTAAATCCTGCAGTAATTTTAAATAATATTCTAAAAAATGTTGATAATTTACCATTCATTATCACTAATCAATTTACTTACTACTTTATCCAATTCTTCATATGTTTTACATAGTATTGTAAGTTTTCCACCAGCCTTAGTAATAACTAATTTTGTAGGAATATTTAATGATTTCTCTATTCTATTTGCTATTTCTTCAGATTCTTCATCTCTTACAGGTAATATTGGGGTACCAATAGTATTGGATTTATAATTATCTTTATTATTATATTCATTGCTATTACCTATTGGATTATTTAATCGTTTTAAATATTGTTCAGTTTGACTTGGACTTAGATTTTCCCTAATAATTAGGTCAGCTACATCTATTGCATTATCCAATCCTATTAATTGTATAGCATTATCAAAACATATAAGTCCATCCTTAATAAACTGTTGTATTTTCCCATCTAAAGTAAGTAATCCTAAAACATTATTGATATAATTTCTTTTTTTACAAATAATTATTGAAATATCATTCATTGAACATTTATACTTATCCATTAAATAACTTATAGCATTTGCTTCTTCAATTGGATTGATGTTTATTCTATTATAATTATCAATTAATGCCAATACCCTACATTCCTTATCATCCGCAGTTATAACAATTGATGGTATTTTATTAAGTCCTATTAACTGAGCAGCTCTCCATCTCCGTTCTCCTGAGATAATAACGTATTTATTATCTTCTGTCTCTTTAATAACTATTGGTTGTATTACACCATGCATTGATATTGAATCAGCTAATTCCTGCATACTATTATCATCAATAATCTCTCGGTATTTAAAATTATTTGGATATATTAAATCTATATCTATCAATAGTGGATTATTATTATTAATTGAAATATCTCCTAGTAAAGCTGCTAACCCTCTTCCTAGTTTTTTCTCCATTTTGACTCCTTTTCCTTCAATAAGAATTCCTTAGCTAATTCCATATAAGCCTGAGACCCAACGCATTTTACATCATATATTAATACTGGTTTACCATGAGATGGTGCCTCAGAAACTTTTACATTTCTTGGAATAACTGTATTAAATACCATATTACCAAGGTGTGTCTTAACATCACTACTTACAGACAAGTTCAATGCATTCCTTTTATCGAACATAGTCAATAGTACGCCAAATAATTTTAAATTTTCGTTAAATGATTTTTTTATTTGTTGAATAGATTTAAGTAATTGACTTAACCCTTCTAATGCATAGTATTCACATTGTAATGGTACTAACACGCCATTTGCTGCTACCAAAGCATTCAATGTAAGTATACCCATTGATGGTGGTGCATCGATTATTATGTAATCAAACATGTCATTATAAGGTTCTAAAGCTCTTTTTAATATACTTTGTCTATTATGAATTTGTGCTAATTCAATTTCTGCTCCAATTAAATTAATATCGGATGGAAGTAAAGTCAGTCCGGGTATATCTGTTTCCATTATTATTTCGGATACTGTTTTTGATTGTAATAATAAATCATAACTACTTCCTTTTTTTGATGAATATATTCCTAAACCAGTAGTTGCATTATTTTGAGGATCAAAATCGATTAGTAATACTCTTTTTTTTACTGCTGCCAATGCAGTAGATAGATTTATAGCAGTAGTAGTCTTACCCACTCCACCCTTCTGATTAGCTATTGTTATTACTAATGACACCATTATCTCCTATTTATACATACTAATAAATTATTTACAACTTATTAACTAACTCATGTGAATTGATTTATTATATCAAAATTATACTATAATTTGTATTACTAACCATTAACTTAATTGTAGAATCAATAGTTGATTATATTGATGTTGTTTATTACGTACATAGTATTATAATAACATAAGTACTAATAAAATTAATAATATTATTTACATACTATAAATATTACATTTAGAAAATGTGAATCAATTACAACGACTATTTGAATTTATTAAACTATGATGTATTTATACAAATGTACTAATCTATATTATTATATAATAAAAATATATTAACAAATAATTAACTACCATTACTTTAGAATACTATTAATGGGTATTTATTAATATGTAAAATAATGAACAATAATTTATTATTAATTTTAATGGTAATTAATTGTGTTACATATCTCAATGCTAGTGATGTATATAATACACATGATACCAATTGCTTGAATATACAAAATGATAATACTTTAATTATACAGGAAAATAAAGAGAAGACTAATAATAATATGCAAAACAACTGTGTAAATAAATTACAAGAATATTATTGTTGGCCACCAAAAGATGAAATATCACTTAATACTGCAAAAAAGATCATGTTGTCTTTTAAATACTGTAGTGATAATCACTATAATTCACATCCTACAAATGAACAAGTAGATTTTATTGAAAAATTGTCACAAGTAGCTGGAAATGTAATAGTAAACAAAGAAATAAATACTCTTAATATACTGGAAATAATAATGCAGAGTAATTTTGATAATGATATTCTTTATTCTGAATCAATGCATAGTAATATTTATGATTGGAAATACATATTGTCATATTGCGTAACATATGATTTAAAACAAGTTCCAATGGAGTTCAAGAAAATTCTATATTCAATAGATAAAGATTATAGTAAATATCTACATTATGATGTATTTTTAAATAAAATAGAATTATATTATAATAATAATGATATAAGTTGTGAACAGTATAAATCATTATTACAATTACTATTATATAGTAGTTTTACCAAGCAATTCATCGGATTAAACAATATATCACTGGATAAATTGAATGAATATTTAAATAATAATAATATTTTACAACATAATACTTATAATGTTAATTATATATATGATGTAATAGATAAATTAGTAAGTATTAATAGTGATTATAAAACAATAGTTATAGATTATATGGCGCACGCTATTTTGCATTCTATAAACAATCAATATTATATTAAAAATATAGATCCAAATAATATAAAAATACTACACGAAATTAAAGAAATATTATATAAAAATAACTATACAAAATATATTTCACGAAGATTAATATAGTACAGCGAATAGCAGAAATTAAAGATAACAATAAACTGCTAATAACACCAGTGATAACAGTATACTGTGTGAAAAATATAGTCATTATATTTTTAGAGATATTAGCAACTATAATGTATTATCATATGTATGTATAAATATTTACTCCTAAGATATTTAATATATATAGTATTTTTTTTGTATATTATATCAGAGAGGTTATTTTTTTCTATTGTCAAACAAGTTGCGTTGGATATTTGTTCTATTGACATATAGAGAAACCAATAGCTAAAAAAATATTCAGCAGTTTTTTTACTGTTATTGTATAACATAACTTTTTCATAAACACTTTCTCTTTTATATGTATGCAATCCTTGTTTCAATCATTCAGCAAGTCCTTCTTGTATTCATGCTTCGTTAGTTATCGCTATTTTATATCTTTATTTTTATTAAAATAAAGTGCACTATCTGTATTTCTTTGATATGTTTGCTCGCTAGCATTTCGCCATTTTTATTTAGTAATAAAAGTTTGCTCGTTATCACTTCACCATTTTTGTTTAGTAATAAAAATCTGCTTGTTATTACTTTGTTATTTTTTTATAATTTAAAATTACTTAGTAATAAAAAAAATACCCTGTGCTATCTGTTGCTATGCTCGATATTCAATGGAATGGATTTCAATTGTTCTGCTTTGCAGCTGTATCTTCTATACAGTACTGCTTTGTGGATGGATATCTTATCCAAAATATTTGTTGATATTCTATTCCATAGCTTTTATGCATCTTTCATTCCTTCATCTGGGCTCTCTATTGCATTTGGGTCACTGAAAAATTACTTACGTGCTACTTCGCAGTACTATATCTAATCTACTTGCTTTATTGTTTTTACTTTCTATTTGTGTTTGGTACTTGCTTAATTCAGATTGTACATCTTGATTCTCGATTGCAGCACTTAATATCTTTACAGATTCAATTACTAGATTACCATCCAATATTGCATTTAATAGAACAACTTGAAGTTAATTTATTAACTTGAATGTCACGAAGCTGGATGAAGTAAGCGAGTATATTAAATTTCTTTTAACATCTTTCCAACCAAAGCGTTTTTTACTTACGTAGCAACTGAACTTTGTTAAAAACGCATAATCCTATGTTGGTCTGAGTATCGAAGATCGGTATCATTTTCAAAATTCGGAATATTCATAATTATTATTTATATATAACATATTACTATTTTTAGTATACAATATTAACTTTTTATATAAGACAGATATATTTATAACTTAATTACAACAGTTCAGAAAGTTTTGATATTTTATTCCCCATTTTTTAATCATATTCTATTATCCTACATTTTACATATGCAAACAAAAAATTAGCCAATTATAATTTTATTTTTCTTTAATTGTTAGTTCATAGATTATATTGCTTTTTATATATAATTATACTAATATTTATTTTTATTATATAAATTAACTGTATGTAAATATGATAAAAATAAGGCTTTAATAATGGGCTTCTGTTGATAGTCATTATAATATCTGGTATCATATTATTGTAATGTTTTTTATAATATGCCATATGAGCACAAATAAGATTTTAGAGAAAATATCAACTGATGGTTTGCAAAGTAAATATAGGATTACATTTCCAGCCAATTTAATAGAAGAGACTATAATCGCAGCAACTAAAGAAAAAGCAAAGACAGTAAAAATGCCAGGATTTAGGCCTGGAAAGGTGTCATTACCAATAGTTCGTAGTAAATATAAAGAAGAAATAAATAAAAGTGCAGTTGAATTTTTAGTATCTGATACTTGTAATGAAATAATAAAAGATAATAATATTCAAGAATTGGCATTAAGACCAAGTTATGTTTTTGATAATGAGAATAATCAATTTGAAGAAGGTATGGATGTATCAGTAGTAGTCACAATAGATTCTGTTCCAACATTTGATTTAAAACCTTATGATTTTGAGATTACTAAAATAGTACCGAATGTAACAGATGATGCTATAGAAGATGCACGTAAAAACATAATGAAAAACAATCCAGCATATATTGCAGTACATGAAGATAGGGGAATTCAGGCAAATGACAGAGTTCACTATTTTGCTGAATATTTTCATAAAGGAGTGCCTAACACTTCCAATAATATCGATAATTTTGTATTAATACCTGATAATACTGAAGATCCATTTATACAATTGTTACTTGGAAAGAAAGTAAACGATTCATTTGAATTTGCTCTTCCAAATAATAAGAAAGTATTATATAAAGTAACAGTAAAAGAAATACAAGTAAAAGAGCCTAATCTTGATCCCGCACAATATGCAGTTGCCAATGGATTTAAATCATTGGATGAATTTAATGGAGCAATAAAAAATCAAATAGAAAATAATATAAATAGTCAAGCATATTTATATCATAAGAGTCAGATAATAGAAGCATTAGTAAAGGAATATGATTTCGAGTTGCCTAAGAGTGTTGTAGAACAAGAGAAAAGAAATATCCTTAGACAAATAAGAAGTGAAAGAGATAAGGCTCAAGCGAATGGGGAAAAACTAGATACTAAGACGGATAAAGAACTAATGGAAGAATATAGTGACACAGTAAATAAAAGAGTATTGCTGGGATACATATTCAACAAAATAGCTAAGCAGGAAGGTATAGAAGCTACTGATGATGAACTTAATAGTGTATTATTAAATGAAATTAATACTAGACCTGATTTAGGTAATAGAATAGTGGAGTACTATAGAAATAATCCATCTGCCATAAATTATAAACGAGCTGAAATAACTGAACAAAAGGTAGTAAACTTCCTAATTAGTAAAGTAAAAACAAAAGAAGAAATGAAAACAGAAAAGGAAGTAAATGACTTGGTCAAATCCTTATTGGAAGATGATGATAGCACTACTGAAGATGATAACGAAACAAATGAAAGTGAAACATCTAGTACAAGTAATGAAGAAGTAAAATAGTATAATGATTAATAAAAACTTATTTAATGATAAAGAAAGAATGTCTACTCTTGTACCTGTTGTTGTCGAACAAACAACTAGAGGAGAACGTTCTTACGATATATATTCACGTTTACTTAAGGAACGTATAATATTTTTAACTGGTCAGATTTATGATGAAATGGCATCAATCATATGTGCCCAACTATTATTTTTAGAGTCTGAGGATTCATCTAAAGATATAAACATGTATATTAACTCACCTGGTGGTGTTGTAACATCTGCGTTATCTATATTAGATACTATGAGATACATAAAATGCGATGTTGTCACATTATGTATAGGACAAGCATGTTCTGCTGGCTCGTTATTACTTTGTTCTGGCACTAGGGGCAAGAGATATTCCCTCCCTAATTCCAGAATAATGATACATCAGCCATCTGGAGGAGCTCAAGGACAAGCTACTGACATAGAAATACATGCTAAAGAGATACTTAATATAAGATCTAGATTAAATAGGATATATGCAGATAATACTGGCTTAGAAGTAGGACAAATAGAGAAAATGATGGAAAGAGACAATTTCATGTCTGCTGATGAAGCTGTAAAGTATAACCTTATAGATAAAGTAATATATAGTCGTTAATTACAATTTTATTAAAATAAAAGGTAATAGGATTATATTGATAACTTAGCATTTTATTAATATATTGGAGATATACTATAGATGTATACGTGTGACTATCTGGTAGACTTGGATTATGACTGGTAACTCTAAAAAAGATTTAATGTATTGCTCATTCTGTGGTAAATCACAGGATGAAGTTAATAAACTAATAGCTGGAACTACAGCTTTTATTTGTGATGAATGTATTCATTTGTGTTCTGATGTATTAAAAAGTGGAAGTAATAGTAATTCCTCATATAAAATAGATGGGGATATTACTCCTTCCCAAATAAAAAGTAAATTAGATGAATATGTTATAGGACAAGAACAAGCAAAAAAAGCATTATCAGTTGCTGTTTATAATCATTATAAGAGGCTCAATTACAAATCAGATAAGTATCCTGAATTAGAGGTATCTAAATCTAACATCCTATTGATTGGGCCTACTGGGTCTGGTAAAACACTTTTAGCTAAAACTTTAGCTAAGATTATCGATGTACCATTTACGATAGCTGATGCTACATCCTTAACAGAGGCTGGGTATGTTGGAGAAGATGTTGAAAATATAATACTTAAATTACTGCAATCATCTGATTTTGATATTGGTAGAGCTGAAAAAGGAATTGTATATATAGATGAAATAGATAAGATTACTAGGAAGTCTGAAAATCCTTCCATTACTAGAGATGTTTCAGGAGAGGGAGTGCAACAAGCACTACTTAAGATAATAGAAGGAACCACTGCATTTGTACCTCCACAAGGTGGTAGGAAACATCCTCAACAAGAGTTTTTACAGGTAGATACTAAGAATATACTTTTTATTTGTGGAGGCGCATTTTATGGCTTAGAAAAAATAATATCCTCTAGATCTAAACAAACTAGCATAGGCTTTGGGGCTGATATAGAAAAGGCTGAAGAAAAAGGATCTGGAGAGCTATTTCAAAAGGTTGAAACAGATGATTTATTAAAATTTGGATTAATACCAGAATTCGTTGGTAGATTGCCAGTAATAGCTACGTTAAATGATCTTAGTGAACAGGATTTAATTAGAGTGTTAAAGGAACCTAAAGATGCTTTATTAAAGCAATATTCAAGTCTATTTGATATGAATGGAGTTACACTAAATATAAATGATAATGCGCTATTGGAAATAGTAAAACAAACAATAAAAAGAAAAACGGGAGCAAGAGGATTAAGATCTATACTTGAAAATATATTGCTAGACACAATGTATAGTATTCCTGACAATAAGAACGCTTCTGAAGTAGTAATAGATAAGAACGTTGTACTAAAGAAAACAAAACCAGCAGTAATTGAAAAAAATAATAGTGAAAATAATACCAATGTAAATGATCAAAATAGTTAAATAGAATAATCCAAGGAATAAAGAAACACAAAGTATTAAAATTGAAGATATGAAGGATAGCACATGTTTTACTTGAGACCTTAGTAAAAATAATGTAAACTAATTTTTTTATGAAAAAGATAGTATAGATGGTAAGTTATAAGTATGGAGTTACTAAGTATTCACCAAAATGTTATCAGTGTTTTTGAATATTCTTTATGTTTAATATAAAAATTTAAGATGATACAATTGAAGTAGTAATAACGATAACAATATGATAGTAAAAAATTTATTACATATAAAATTGAATCAATTCTTCTAATATACCGATGGTAGCGTAGTTAATACGTAGTATAGTGTAACAATCCGTTAGGAGCGTGTAACAATCTGTCAAGATCGTGAAACAAATGATTTAATTTTTAAGGAAATATTTGAGTAGACAGAATTTTATAATAATAACTAGAGTGTTTACTGCACATAACGATCGACTTTATTATCATTATCAAAATCAAATGGAACACCTATTGTTAATGTTCTGGGTTTATTTGATTTAACAAAATGAACTGTATACTTGTTACTTCCTGTTTTAAGAATAGAATTAGGAAAGTTAATATTGTTAATTATAGCATTTTTATCAGTAAAAGTAATAGTATGAATTGATGGATGTAAGTATAATATACCAGTATAGTTTGTATTATTACCAGAGAAAGTAATAGATGTAGGTACTTTACTATCTTCTGTCCAATTTTATAAAGATAAATTATTAATACTAGATATACTAGCTAATACTACCCCCCCCCCCAACGAATTCTGTATTGGTAAAGTCTTTGTGTTTATATATGTAGTATAAA
>CACYBM010000032.1 GCA_902772645.1 uncultured Pseudomonadota bacterium
ATACGATTTAATGCTTTATTACTAGGAATATCTGCGGAATTAATATCAATATGATTCAAATTCATATCTTTATCAGCAGCATTCAGATTAATACTGTTGCACATAATTAGGCCTGTGCATGACATTAAGATTTTAAAGTTATTCATATTTATAACTTTCGATAAAATACAACATTTAATTTTAATGTATAAGTTAAATGTTAAGAAATAGTTAATAATTAAAAATTTTTTATACAATAATTGTTATAGGATAAATTAGTATTCCACTATTCTATAAGAAAATATTTGATATTACTAATATCAATTAATTATTCAAAACACAATACAACAACACGTTAGTGCAAAAACACATTAGTTCAAATTATTGTATTATCTATTA
This sequence comes from uncultured Pseudomonadota bacterium, assembly GCA_902772645.1. Lineage (GTDB taxonomy): Bacteria > Pseudomonadota > Alphaproteobacteria > RUG11792 > RUG11792 > RUG11792. Next base: position 379 of record CACYBM010000032.1, read on the forward strand.
AGCACACTACTCTATTCAATTCAAGTATGCAGATATTACCATGGCTTTATATTTAATACAATACCTTTTATTTATACTGGAGTATAATTTCCCCATTATTGTACAATGTAATACACTATTATATAGTGCTACATAAACTTTTAAAATATATTATCTTTTAACATTATTAAACATATTTTGCATAAATCCTGGTCCATGTTCATACATCTTAGTCATGACTTTCTTTAACTGATCATACTGTTGTATCAACCTATTTACATCATATACTTCTTGTCCACATCCACCTGCTATTCTTTTACGCCTTGATGCATCCAATATTTTAGGATTACTTCTTTCTTTCTTAGTCATTGATCTTATTATTGCAATTTGTCTTGATATTACCTGATCAGATATATTATTATTTTTCAATTGTTCTTGAATACGTTTTATCCCGGGGATAAACTTCATTAGTCCTGATAATCCACCTATTTTATTCATTTGCAACAAATACGTTTCCATACTATTTAAATCGAAATCTTTACCTGTTTTTACTTTAGCAATATCATCAACTACATTTTCATCCATTGCTTTTTCTACTAAACTAATTATATCTCCCTTATCAAGTATTCGAGCAGCTATTCTTTCAGGATGAAATACTTCTATGTCTTTTATCTTTTCTCCAGTACAAATAAACTTTATTTGACAATTAGTAACAGCTTTTGCAGATAAAGCAGCTCCTCCTCTACTATCTCCATCTACTCTTGTTAGAATCAGACCATCTATATTTAAATGTTCATTGAATGTTTTAGCAGTATTAAGAGCATCTTGTCCCATCATTGAATCGATAACCAATAGTGTATCCTTCGGATTAATGATGAATTTAAGATCAACTAGCTCTTTCATTAATTTGTCATCTAAGTATAACCTTCCAGCAGTATCATATATAACCACATCATAGTTACCAACTACTACTTGAGATTTACGAGCTATATCAATTGGCTTATCTTTATTAATAAAATTATTAAAGAAATCTATACTGTTATCATGGGCTAACTTCTCAAGCTGTGTTATAGCAGCAGGTCTATAAGTATCCAATGGAACCAATAGGCATTTTTTTTTTAACTTAGTCTTTAATAGATTAGCTAATTTAGCAGCAGTAGTAGTCTTTCCTGATCCTTGTAACCCAACTAGCATTATTGATTTATATTTATATGACTCAGAACCGCTATGATATTCATTACTTGACATATTCTGTGTCTTACCAGATATTTCGGATTTGTCATGTGCATTTTCAGTACAATTACTAGATTTATTAGTTTCAATACATGATCTATTTTGTTCAGTCTCGAATTCTTTAGTTTTGCCATTGTATTTATTATCTAATGTTTCAGTGTTGTTACATTGTTTCTCAGATGATTTATCATATGACATATAAGATTCATCACATGAACCAAGTAATTCGACCAGTTCATCGTAAACAATTTTTATTATTGTTTGTTCTGGTGTAACACTTTTTATTACTTCCTGACCTTTAAGTTTTTCTTTTAAGTTATTTGAGAATCGTTTCACTACACTTAAGGCAACATCAGCTTCCAATAATGATATCCTTATTTCTCTTATAGTCGAATCAATAACATCTTCAGTTAATACACCTTTACTCCTAATTTTCCCAAATATAGATAATAACTTCTTCGATAGTACATCAAACATATTAAAATCATAATAATCTACATTCCATATATCCATTATATTGTATTACAAAGGATATACATAAGATTTTTTAAGCCCATAAAATTACAAAGAAGTTTTAATTTGATTAGTAAGATAATCAATGTAGCGGAACAATACTATACTAAGTGTTATATCAGTGAAACTTAAATAATATTTTCTAATTCCAACAATAAACTGTTATTTTAGATACTATTTAATATTAATGTAATATTATGTTTTCGAGTAATTTGTCTATTAATAAAAAATTATTTAGAATTTTATTGATATATTGCTAGAATTACTAATAGTGCAAGTATGGTCAAATACAATATAATATATTATAAATAATGAACAGTATATATCGAAACTAGAATACGTTAGAATCATTTAAATACTGTAACGATCTTTATACGTTTATTTCTATATTTATCATCGTTTGTTATATTTATTTACAATGATATTTAAACCAAGTTATCTGTCTTTTTGCATAGTTTCGTGAATACTGTTTGGATAATTCAATCATAGTATTATAACTAATTTTATTATTTAAATATTTTATTATTTCTTTTGTTCCTATTGCTTTAAATATATGGTACTTATTAAATAAATCCTCATAATCACTAGTATTGCTCACATCAAATTTCTTAATTAATGCTTCTACTTCTTCTATTGCTCCATTTTGTATCATAATATCAAATCGTTTATTTATTCGTTCATATAACATCTTCCTATCCATGTTTATATTAATAAACTCAAAGTCTGCATTAATAAATGTTTGTCTAGGTAGAGAATAAAAATGTAATATTGATTTATTTGAGACATTCTGTATTTCCCATGCTCTCATCATTTGGTGATGATTCTCTGGTTTTATTATATTTATCAATTTTGGATCAAATGTATAAACGTCATTGCACATTTTATTGAAATTATTATTTGCTAATTCTATAGCTTGATTTCTTATTTCATTAGGAACATTAGGTAATGGAGAAATACCATGTATTAATACCTCTATATACATACCAGTACCACCGACTAGTATTGGTAACTTACCATTATTCCATACTTCTCTAATATCATTTGCAGCTAACTCAGCCCAATCTACAACAGATATATTATCATTATAGCTAAGATAGCCAAATAACCTATGAGGAGCTGAGCTAATTTCCTCTAGTGTAGGATAAGCAGTTAGTATTGGGAGGTCTTTGTATACCTGTAACCTATCATAATTTATTATTTCACCATTAAGCTCCTGAGCCTTCTGAATGGCCAAAGCAGTCTTACCAGATGCAGTAGGCCCTGTAATTACTAGTACTTTGTTCATAACAATTTGTAATACATTATTATATTGTAAATTTTTTAATGCATATTATGCTATTTTTTGCATTTTTACTAGTCCTATCTTGTTTATAATATTTTATTATACATATTTAATATATTTTATACTAATACTCTCACAATGTTCTTATTCTAAAGATTTTATTGTTCCAACACTTTTCTATATACTTCTAACAATGCTTCTTCTTCTTCAACTTGTTCTGGTTTCTTCTTACGTAACTTTATTAATTGTTTCAATACAGTAACATCTAATCCTTCATTCTTAGCTTCCCTAAAAACATCGCTTATTTCTTGAGATATTTCTGTTTTTTGTTCTTCCAAATGCTCAATTTTTGATACTACTTGCTTTATTAGACTTGCAGATACTGAAAATCTATTATCTTCATTTTCAATTACTGCACTTTTCATTACTTCATTATTATAATTATCAGACATTTTTAAATGTATTAACTACTTCTTAATTACATTATACATTATACTTTGATGCAAGACAAAGGTAAATAAAGCCCATACTAAAATTTATCTTCAATGTATATCAGATCAATACATTTACTAGTCTACAATAACATAAGTAAGATATCCCACCCTCAAGTAGAATATCTTACTATATTTTTACTTTATAAACACAATATATTGTTGCAATTATAATAATTTCGATACTTGTAATTGTGCTTCTATACCAACTTTATCTTTGTTATTACTGTTATTTTTATTATCATCACTATTAACATCAACTGATATTTTAGCTCCTATATCTATGGAATTAACTGATTTATTTATTCCTATTCCAAATGTGTTCGAACTTTTGTGTTTATTATTTATCAAATCTATTCCCTTATCATCTTTTAGTGTTGGATCAAAATTATGTTGATAACCAAATGTCAAAGAAAAACCATATGGCAATTTAAAGCCAAATGCTAATCCTGAAGCCAAGTCAAATTGATATGTAGTTGATAGATCTTGTATTGGTTTATTTGGTTTAAGTCGCGAATGAAGAGCTTTGATATATGGTTGTATTATAAACATATCAGCCAGACTTATATTGATTCCTGCTTTTCCACCGATACTCAATCCATTATTTACAAATTCATTCTTATTGTCTTTAGAATATGCAACATTATTGTGCCGATATAATCCTAATAATTCACATGTAAAGTATTTATTTAGAAATGAAACCTTAGGTCCTACGAAAAATTCTCTCGTCTTATATTCATTGGAGTAATTCTTTATATTACCAGACATTGTACCACCTACAAGTTGCAATTTCAAATTAGAATTTAATACCGATTTATTTAATATATCGCCACCTAGTAATACACTATTATTGTTCCAGTCATTATTATTTATTCCAAATATACTACCTTTTATCCAATATTTCTTTTTACTAGCGTTATCTGGCAACAATACATCTAATAAATCATCATCGAATGCTTGATTTAACAATCCTTTACTAGATTTGTCTTTGTTTTCTAAATTAGCACAATATGTAGCTAGTGCACTAGCTGGGTTATTCTTTATTGTTTCTCTAATGCTTTTTATAGAACCATCTGAACCAGCGTATTTTGCCAGTTTTGAGAAATCGGTTCCCTGATATTGATTGTAGTGATTATCCATCTCATTATCTGAATCATCTGTGTTATCGGAAGCATCAGGATCATTAGGATCATCAGTATGTGTAGGATTGTTATCATCACTATCTGTACTCTCTGCACCTTCTAGTATTGTCTTCAATGTATCTGAATCAACTACGCCACCGTTGTTAGTTAGAGCGTTTTTAATGGCATCTTCATTTGACTTTGTTACTTTGACTAGATATAATGCACCTTCACAAGCTATAAAGTTGTATTCATCACCATTTGAGTTTCTTATTTGTGTATTATCATATTTAGTACTTGTATTACTATAAGATAGTAGTGTTGTTGATATGTTTTTCACTTGTGCATATGCACTTTCATTTACAATGGATGCTTTATAATATGCCTTAGTCAATTTATTTTCCCACCCATTCACAGAACTATCAAAGAATGTATCCTTGTTCATTACTATTGTAAAAGTACATTTTGAGTATCCTACAAACTGATTAATAGCCAGATAATTGTAATGTAATTCTAATCCTTTTTGCGCATCTTCTGTAAAATAAACATCAGCTTTTATTTCTTGATTATACGGTGACAATGAAGGATCGCCTAATAATGTATTTTTATTACCATTAGCTCTTAATATTGTATTCTTATTGCGTAATAATCCATTTGTATTTCTCAATAATGGTTGTACTTCTCCATCAGTATCTGGCATAACTGTATCAAGTGTTATCCAGTCTGCTTTTCCACCTTTCTTTTCCACACCTTCCTTAGCTATATCAATATGGAATTTACCAGTTTCAGGAGTTTTGACCACATCTATCATTGGATCGTTTTGCTCCCCATAATATTCGAATTCAGAATCATGTCCAACTGCCAGAGTTCCCATTTTGATTTCCTTATTTGTACTCTCTATTTTTATTTTGTCATTGGGCCCCAGTCTAATATTATCCATTTCTAATTTTTTATTGGTAACAGTGAATTTATTAGCTTTTCCTTCTTCAGTAGTGCCTATTCCAATATTGTTAAATAATTGAGTTGTTGGTTCTGCCACTATTCGTTCTTCTTCATTTACAACACCATCTCTTAATATTACTTTATTACCACGTAATACTGTATTATTGTTTGATATTATATCATTATTTTGTTCATTACTGCCATACAAAGCATTCTCAGTATATTTTAAGTTTGTTGTATCATTAACATTTCCTATTTGATTGCTATTTCTTAATGTTATAGTATTACTATTATTTACTAAATTATCGTTTGTATTCATGTCATTATTAGTGCTCACTTGATTATTACCTCTTAATGTTATAACATTATTGTTATTTGTTTGATTACTGTTTAGGTTACTATTATTATTTTCTTCATTGCTTGTTAATGTTGTATGATTATTATTTGCTAAATTATTATCTATATTATTAGTTAACAACCTTGTAACTACTTCAGGATCCTGGTTGGTTTGTTTAGATTCATTATTATCATTTTGACTTGCAGCAATATCTGCCATTGTTAAGTTATGAACATCATTATTTGGTACTTCATTAGTATCTGTTTTAGCATCATTATTATTACTATCAATACTCTCATTAAGATCAACAGAACTATCACTATAACTATTATCAGATGAACTATCACTCCCACCATTATTAGGTAAATTATTCTTTACTTTTGTATTATCAGTATTATTTATATCTATTATATTTGTATTATTATCCGTATTAGTTTTATTTTCGGATATTTTGCTTTCTGTGATCTTAATATCTACTGGCTGTTTAATATCAGATTCTTTCTCTTGGTTTATATTTATATTATTATTTTCTTCTTTGTCTATTTTTTTATCTTCTTCTATTTGTGTTTTGTTATTATCTTCATCTACATTATTTTTATTATCTTCTTTATTCACTATTGCATTGTTTTGTTTTAATAATATATTCTTGTCACTTGCTTCTTGTTTAACTACCTTGTTTTCATTATTATCGTTTTTTATACTGTTATTTTCTTCCTTATCATCTTGATTCTCTTCATCTATTAGTTGTAATGGCTTTACTGCACGTAATATCGTTTTAGGTTTTAATTTCTTTTTAGGTTGTGATGATGTATCTGGCTGTGGATTATCATCAGTATTAATGTCCGGATTAATGTTGGTCTCTGTATCATTATTAATTATTGGATCAGTATTTACGTCTAGCGCAGTATTAATATCTATATCAGTATTAATTACTTCTGTTTGTACATTAACTTTATCTTCATTCGGTATATCAGTATTGATTTCTTCTACATTTGTACTAGGATTATATGTATGTATTTCTTCTGTACTAATATTGGTATTATATTTAGTATTATCTACTGCATTACTTTGAAATTTATTTTTATTTTCTAATAACAGATTCTTATCTTCTTCACGTTCACCTGATTCTATTTCAACTACAGTTTGTCTGACTTGCCTGGCTTTGTCTGCTTCAGCTTGGGCTTCAGGTGTTATATCATAAGTCTTAGCTACTCCTGTGATATTAAGATTACTTAAACCATTTCTAGTATATATTGGTATTTCTGATATATGCTTAACATTGTCTGATTTATAAGTATCAGTAAGAGTTGTTATAGTAAAACTATCCTTATATTTCTCAGGTATAACATCTTGGCTTACTGATATTGCATTAAAATTTGTTTTCTTATCAGCTACTTGTTCATGTTGTTCTCTACTACTATTGTCTAGTATACTTCCAATTACATTTACTGCATTATTCTCCAGACTGTCTGCTAC
>CACYBM010000033.1 GCA_902772645.1 uncultured Pseudomonadota bacterium
AACCTTTTAAAAGCATAATCTTCTGTTGGTCTAAGTGTTAATTCATCACTATCATTCATCATTATCATTCTTACATAACATATTACTTCTTTCATTATATCATCTTAATTATTTATATTAAATATAAATAATATTCAAAATATCCCTGCAATATTTTTAAAACACTGTAGATCTTATTCGTACTATTAATTGTATTTACCATTCATAACTTGCTATTTCAAAATAATAATCATATGATATGTTGCTCAATTACTATATTTCTTATAATATTGTAACGTTACTTAATAAATAAAAATTCTTGTATACCTTTGACCTCCAGATTGATTTTTTTCGTAAAAAAAATTAACTTGATTTGTTCTTTTTGATAGAATTATAATAGATAATATAGTAGTATCTGTTTTTTAAAAAAAAGTAAATATGATTAATAATTTATTAAAGACAGTTGTTGGCTTATGTTTAGGCTTATATGCTTTCAATTCTAATAATTTGTATAGTGCGCAACAAGAAGATTCAATTCTTGGCAAAGCAGCGATGAACTACATGATTAATAGTGAAATACCTGACAATTTTGAAAGACAATTTGATAGTATGGTTGATTATAATTACATTGAATGTGAATATTCAGCACTAAAAGAGTAAGCTATCAATAACAGTGATAAGGAAGTAATATCTACTCCAAATGTAAATATATTTGATGACAACGTAACTTGGCTAGAGCAAATGGCTGGCAACCTGTGTGATCTATATTTAAAAGACAATAATAATAAATCTATAAAAGAAACAGCTTATGATTATATTTTTAAATTTGAAGGCCAATATCTCATTATAAAGAACTATTTAGAGGAACTTTATAGTGAACATGGCATAATAGATCAAAATGTGAGTTTAGCTCAATACACAAGATATGTTAATTTCAAAAATGCATATGAAGCGATAGACTATATGACCAGATAACCAAAAGGTAAATATATAAAATCCATTAGTTGTTAATCACATTGATAAAAAGTCAATAAAACTTTATGTGTAAATAGTATATATTATACAATGTGTATATATTTATAGTATGTTTTATTATGTGGTTAAAATTTGCTAATAATAATAACAATTATATAGTATGAATTTTCCAGATGTCATACTATTTTTACTCGCTTATTACATGTAAATATTAATATTATTATTAGTATTGGTATCATATTATATTTTTAAGTGTAATAAACATTTCTTATTTATTAATATATGTTAGTTTTATTTTATAAAACTTATGCAATTGTTAAAATAAGGTTCTACACAATCTTCTTTATATAATCTATATCTTTATATAATTTATATCATCAAAATTAAGTTATATTTCTATTTTTTATGTTTATCTTCTGTTATATAATAAATGAAATCTTCATAGTTAATAATATACATAAATAATGCAAAGGTTTTTAGGAATAGATCCTGGATTAAACAATACCGGTTGGGGAATAGTTGAATATAAAAGTGGTAATAATTATAGTTTAATTGACTATGGAATATTTAAAACCAAACCATCTGATAGTTTAGAAATACGATTAAATTTTATTTTTGATTCAATATTTAACTTGATAAGATTGAAAAAACCTGATAGAATTTCAATGGAAAGAGTATTTGTTAATGTGAATCCTGCTAGTAGTGAAAAGTTAATTATGGCTAGAACTGCTTCATTTTTGGCTGTTGCTAAATCAGGATATAGCATAGTTGAATTCTCACCAAATGAAATAAAAAAAGCTATTACTAACAATGGTAGAAGTAGTAAGGATATTGTTAAAAGTAAGGTACAACAAATACTAAATATAAAAGAAAGAATAAAAAAATCTGATGCTGCGGATGCTTTAGCAATAGCAATATGTATTGGATTGGTAAAAAAATAATTATTACTTTGAGTGATGGACAGAGAACATGGTATTAATGCACTTTCCTGAGTAAAATAAAAGATAAATAGTACTACGGATGCTTTAGCAATAGCAGTGTGTATTGGATTAGTAAAAAAAATGGTTGTTACTTTATGTGATGAAGTAGAGAGTCTGTTATGAAAATATCTTGTTATATTAGATATAGCAAGTTGAATATTATTTAACAGAATAAAGAAATGAGATATTTAATAGGAATACTAAAGATGGTTGTACTATATCCAATGTGTTTGATATAGTAATTAGAAATTGGTATATGACTAGTTTTTTATTAAGATATTAGCAATATACAAAAATATATACTACTGTTGCTAATTTATTAAATATATCAGTACATATTGAAGTAATACACTGATTTTATTACTTATTGCAATGAATGGAAATGAATAGGTGGAAAAAATAAATGAGATTATGAATGTTTTAAATGTATTAAAGCATATTGAATTAATAATAGATATTAATTAATTTAGTCTTATAGAATAGTTTAGAAAAAGAAAAGAGGATGGTATGAGTAATATTTTATTAGTGGGATATGGGATGTCTGGAGTATCAGTATTTAACTTTCTGCAATCTAAAGGAAATAATGTATTGGTATATGATGATTACAAAAATGAAGAAATACCAAATAAGGTAAATACTATAGATTGGAATGATATAGATTATGTAGTAAAAAGTCCTTCAATACATATTATGCATCATAATATACATCCAATAATAAAAGGAGCAATTGAAAACAATAAAGAAATATATTCTACATTTGATATATTTAAATTATATAATCCTAATGCTAAAATTATTGGTATTACTGGCACTAATGGTAAATCAACTACTACATCATTAGTATATAGTATAATGAAGAAGGCAGGACTATCTGTGCAAATGGGAGGTAATATAGGCATCCCATATAATGATTTAGAATCATCTGAATACTATGTATTTGAAATGTCATCATATGAAATATCAAGTTCAAAAATGTTAGATTTCTTTATAGGTGCTCTATTAAATATAGAACCTGATCATTTAGAATGGCATGGATCATTTGAGAATTATATCGCCTCTAAACAAACATTATTAAATAATAGTAAATTTAAAGTAATATCATATGAAGATAAATACACTATCGATAAGTATAATGATAATACATTAACGGTATCTATAGGTAATAATAATCAAGCTTCATACTATATAAAAGAGAAATTATTAATGTGTAATAATGATATTATACTTGATTTATCTAATGTAAAACATCTTATAGGTTCTCATAACTATCAGAACATAATGTTTGCATATGCAATATGTAAATCTTTAAATATAGATGATAATATAATAACTAATACTATAAATAATTTCGAACCACTTCCTCATAGAATGAATATAGTAAGAAAAAGAAATAATATATTATTTGTAAATGATAGTAAGGGAACCAATCCAGGATCATCTGCAAGAGCACTAGATACATTTATGGGATATAAAATATTTTGGCTTGTAGGTGGAAGAAGTAAGAAAGTAGATCCTTTACCATATATTAGTAAATACTTAGATAGTATCCAAAAAGTATATTTATTTGGTGAATCTGTTAATGAATTTTCCAGAACATTTAAAGGTATTAAGGATTACATTACGTTTAAAACAATGGAAGACGCCTTAAAAAAAGCATATTCAGATGCTAGCAATGAAACTGGAACAAGTGTAGTATTATTGTCTCCAATGTGTGCTAGTTTTGATCAGTTTCAAAGTTTTGAACATAGAGGAAATGTTTTTGTAGAATTAGTTAAATCATTATAAATAATGGCTGATATATCTAGTATTTTTAGAAAGTGGTTTGCTTCAATAGACCAATTTTTACTATTTACTGTACTCATTATAATTGCAATAGGAATATGGGTTAGTATAACTTCCACTCCAGCAATAGCATTAAAATTAGAATTAGAACCTTTTCATTTTGTAAAACAACATATAGCGCTAATACCAATTGTGTTAGTACTAATAGCAGTGATATCATCGTTGCAACCGAAACATATAAGATTGTTATCATTACTTGGGTATTTTGGATCTATTGTATTGATAATATGTACTATATTGTTTGGTACTGAAATAAAGGGAGCTAAGAGATGGATGAATATTTTTGGATTTTCTTTACAACCATCTGAATTCTTAAAACCTGTATTAACAATATTAACTGCTTGGTTAATAGCAGAACAATATAAAAATGCAAAATTCCAAGGGATATTTATATCGTTGATAAGTATATGTTTAGTATTACCATTACTTTTATTCCAACCTGACGTAGGAATGACATTAGTAATTGTTACTACTTGGTTAGCACAATTGTTTATATCTGGACTATCTATTACTATGATATTAACGTTTATATTTAGTAGTATTGGGGCTCTTAGTGGTTTATATTTTATATTTCCTCACTTTACAGATCGTGTTAATAGATTCTTTGGGAGTAATGGAGAGGATACTGATTTATATCAGATACACAAATCATTGGAAGCGTTTAAAAATGGTGGATGGTTTGGAAAAGGTCCTGGAGAAGGTACTGTAAAAATGAATGTTCCAGACTGCCATTCAGATTTTATATTCTCAGTAATTGGAGAGGAATTTGGTTTACTAGTATGCATAATAATAATATCTCTATTTGTTATATTAGCACTAAGACCATTAATTAAGGTTTTAAAATCGTCTAGTATGTTTTGCTACTCAGCAGTATTTGGGATTGTTTTTCAAATAATATTACAAATAACGATAAATATTAGTACAGCACTAAACTTAATACCTACAAAAGGCATGACATTGCCTTTCATAAGTTATGGAGGCAGCGCAATGTTATCCTCAGCAATTAATATAGGATTTTTATTAGTATTAACAAAATATGATTCATTAATGTATGAAGAGATTTAAATAGTGTTATATTTAATATATTATTGATTAGATTAGCAATATATTAACACATTATTTAAATATAAATATTTAAATATGATGGTAGAAGTTATTTAAACGTATAGTAAAAAAATATAAATATAGTTATATTTGAATGGTTTTGTTCAAATTAAATGAGTAATTATAATTATTTTTGTTCATTTGAATACCAAATATTATTATGATATTTATAAAAAATATATCTATTTTATAATATCTTTGTTAATTTGGATAAAAATGTATCATATCATTGTAAAAATTTAATAGTATTAGTAATTGCGTTTATGTTAATTGAAGATTAATGGGTAAAATAAAACTCAATAATAACATTACCCCACAATAAGATTGTGTACTAAATTTCAGATGATGTGTATATTATTTATCAAGATTTTTAAAATTTAAATAAATATACAAATTATCTTATTTTATAAGATATTTGTTACTACTAATTATAGTAGTTATATGTTTATATGGTTATATTCATAATATAATAACACATTAATGAATATCCATCACTAGTAATCAATATTCATATTAGCATCTTATCGTTACATGTATTAGTTTACTTTCCTACCAATAATAATAAAATATCTTAATACAATATTATTCCACTCAATTACATATCCAACGACATTACTCTACAAATACTGTATGCAATTATATCTACTCAAGACTCATTTATCTTCTTCTTGTGCTTTATTATTTGCTGCAGCAGCTCCGCATAGTAGGTCCGATGCTAATCCGAAGTGTGATACAGTATTAGTTAAATCAGATGACATATATATCTTCGTTGCTTTACCATTAGCTACGTATTTCATCGCGTCTATGCCCTTTAATTTCAATACTGTATTGGATATATTTGTATTATTAATCATCGACAGTCCATCAGCCTCAGCTTTATATGTCAATAATATTGATTTTGCTCTTCCTTCTGCCAATGTTATCTGGGATTCTCTTTCCGCCTCTGCAGCCAATATCTTAGCTTTCTTATCACCTTCAGCTCTTGCAACTACTGCTTCTTGATGAGCTTTTGCTTCCAATACTGTTTGCCTACGTTCTCTTTCAGCTCTCATCTGTCTACTCATTACATCTTCCAGTTCTCTGCTTAATATTATCTGTTTTATTTCAACTCTATTTACTTTTATCCCCCAAGGATCTGTAGCTTCATCAAGTATTACTTCTAACTTCTTGTTTACTGATTCCCTAGATGTTAAAAGCTGATCTAATTCAAGTTCTCCTACTATGTTTCTTAATGTAGTAGCAGAAATATTTTGCATACCTAGTACTGCATTTTCAACACCATAACTAAATAATTTAGGATCAAAAACTCTACAAAATACAACAAAATCGATGCTTACAATAACATTATCATGAGTAATCATTGGTTGAGGAGGAAAATCAAAGACTTGTTCCTTTAACGATACCCTATTAACTATACGATCTATTAAAGGTACCATAATATGCAGTCCTGCATCCCAGGTACAATTATATTTACCTAATCTTTCAATAATATACTTTTTAGATTGCGGTACTATCTTTATAGCAGAACAAATGCCTGCAACTATTACTCCAAGCAAAATAAATGTTAAATTGTAGCTCATAATAATATGTAACATGTAGTATATGTTTATATACTAACACATTGTTATTTATATAACAAGTAAATCAATATTAATATTACTATTTATAGTAATACAGTTCACTGCTATAGTATTTTTGTTATTATATAAAGTAAATGTATACGTGATATAAGATTTAAATTCCAGTATTGCTTTATCTATAACAATGCATTATCAAAATAAATAACTGCAATTTCTATTTAATATTTCGTACCTAAAATTACTACTATTAAATATTTCTGTAACAATTCAATATATATTATTATCTATTACCATTCCATATATTCCTTCTTATCCATTAAAAATGTTCCGCCCCATCTTATAGGTTTTATACCAATACATTGTCCATTCCTGTTAATTTCAAATACTACTCCACATGCACAAGCGCTATTCTTTTTACTTGCTGGTATTAATTTCGCATGGGCATTTATTTTACTTGTAAATCTCAGAATAGGGGAATTAGTTTCCATTCCTATTACTGAGTCGTAGTCACCACACATACCACAATCTGATATGTATCCAGTACCATTAGATAATATTTGTGCATCAGCGGTAGGAACATGCGTATGAGTACCAAATAGTCCTGATATTCTCCCATCCAGATAATAAGCCATTGCTATTTTTTCTGAACTAGCCTCGGCATGGAAATCTATAAATATTGCATCTGCATTTAATCCTAATTTATTAATACTTAGGAATTCATTAATTGTATGAAACGGATCATCATTATACTCCATAAATAATCTTCCGATGAGATTAATTACCATTATATTTAACCCATTCCTATTTACAATTGTATATCCATGTCCTATAGTGCCTTTTGGATAATTCAATGGTCTTACAAGATTAGGATTTCTGTCAAACATCTGTAGATCGTTTTTCTGATCAAAAGAATGATTGCCAAGCGTTACTACATCAATTCCTTCACTAATAAATTTATCATAAATCTTTTGTGTAATACCAAAACCATGTGCAGAATTTTCACCATTAACTATAATCAAATTAAATAGATGCTTGTTAATTCTTAAGTATTCAATTAATACATTCCTACCTACTTCTCCACAAACATCTCCAAAGCATGCAACTTTTAATGTATTACTCATAATCTAACATTACCCATTAAAAATAGTATTTTAACATATATTATATATAAATACCATATTTTGATACATGGTGCATACATCCTGTTTCTATTCACATTTTTTGTACACTACTATGTTCTCTCATTAATTGATTTTACATCATTATCATTTTCTAGTACTTTACTTAAATTGTCTTCCTTTATTCTTACGTATATTTGTGTTTTTATTTTTTCCATGTTTTTGTTAAATTTTTGCAATAGTTTTTCGTGAGATATAATAGTGTTGATTGTTTCATCACTTGGTATTTCTGCTTTTGGAACAATTTCAGATTCTATGAATAATATCTTTATAGGACTCGTCTCATCAACTCTTAACATACCAGTTCTATTTGTACTTTTGTTCCTTGCTATTAATTCTTTCTGGATCATGTCTGGATTTGTTATTGTTTGCTTTTGTGTTTTTACTTTATATATTTCACATCTCTGATTGAAATCATCTATTGATTCGGATGCTGATATAGATTGTAATTTCTCTTGCAATTTTATAAATTCTTCCCTGCTTTGTACATTTATTGGTATTTCTCCAGTAACAACGTTATATGTAGTTGCACTTTGTCCAGCTTTGTTTGGTTCTGCCTTGTCAATTAAATATAATATTTTATATCCATTTTTCATTTTTATTATGTCGGAATATGTTCCTACTTTCATATTCTTTAATTTATTCTTTATTTGATTTGGTAATGTATCTTCATTCTTCCACTTCATTTCATCTAGTGATATATTATCATTATTAGACAGATTTTCTGCTATAATACTAAAACTAAATCCACTTTCAAGTAATTCTATAATGGAGTTTGCTTGTTTCTCTACTTTGTCCTTATTTCTTACATCGTCTATTCTTAAAAATATTTCATGGAATTTATATCGAGTCTTTCTTATATTACTACTATATTGACTTTTATATTGCTTTATATCATCAGCATTTTGTTGCTTCATATCATTTTCCATTATCTGATAAAATATATTTAATACCAATTTAGAACGCAGGTTTCTTCGGAATATCTTCATGTCTATACCAGCTGCTTCAAATGCTTTACCAAGTTCTTCAACATTTTTATTATTATTTTTAGCTATTTCTTCTATTTTCTTATCTACTAATGTTTCATCTATCGGTATTCCATGTAATTTAGCGAATTGCTGACGAATACTGTCATTAACTAATATATTTAATACTGAACTTAATATTAACTTTGCACAATTCTTATCATAAGGTTTATTAGAAGCAAAGCATATGAATTTTATAGCATTCAATATATCGATGTTCGTTATTATATCATCACCAACATTTGCTACTACAAAATAGTCTTTACTTTTTATATCCTTTTTATTTACTTTATTTTTATTCTTTTCAGTTTTTAAACTATTGTTGATTGCAAGAATACGTACCGCATCTAACACTTTAGTTTTTGATTTTTTAGATGCAATTCCAGGTATTTTACTTTGAAATAACTGCTCTGGGATGGATTTACCAAGTAAATTAGCATCTATTGTTTTAGCATTTAATGTATTGACAATAATACAAGATACAATTAATAATTTTATATATTTCATAATCTAATATGTAACTGTAATTCATATCTCTAATATTAATTTAACATGAAACACAGGATGCTAAGAAACTAAAAATTAGCCCATAACGTTGTAATATAGAATTGATGGTATATTGCATTCTATAAATTAGTATTATAATATATTTGAACTACAAATACTATCAATAATTCATTCTGTTATTAATAATGAATTCTACTTACAATGAAAATACCATAATTATGTTTGTATTAAAATATTTTGGTAATATTCAAATCATTATTGGCTTGTATTTCATTAATAAGCTTGCTACTTGATATTTTGTTTCTTTCAGATGTTTCAAGGAATAAACCAATGTGTCCTAATTTTTTATTAACTTTGTAATCCTATTAGGTCTTTATGCGTCGTATATTGCTGGCTATTTATAATATTGCATGAAGATAGATCACTTGTATTAAGCGTTCCGAAATTAAAACGATTTTGTCTTGCAATATCACATTATGTACCATTTATACCATGGCATTAATGTAATTAATGAAGATAACATAAACTATTCTTATAAGTGTATTATTAAAACATTGTATTTACACAGTCAATACATCACAATAAACATATATATTTATTTAGAAATATCTTTATTATTTATAATAATACATAAAAACTTTATTGAAATATTTTTACATTTTATATCGTATAAGATACCATTGATTGTTATATAATACAAAATATTATTAAAGATTTACATATACATTACATAATATAGTATTAAACAATTTATTAGATGTTTTTATTATTTAATAATAATAACAAATAACACTGAATATTTGCTAATATTTAATATATTTGAATTTCTCTAGCAATAACAATGCTTTCCCCATGATATATAAAAAATATATTGTAATACTTTTGCTTATTATATCATATAAAATATCAATTAATATTTAATATATTTAAGTTTTTCCAATAATAGAAATACTTCCTTCGCGATAGGGGCTGCAACTGATGCTCCACTACCGCCATGTTCTACTACAACACATACTGCATATTGTGGATCATCAACAGGAGCATATGATATAAACAAAGCATGTTCTTTATTTTCATATACATCAAACGTTGTCTTACCACTAGCCCTTTGCGCAGCTGTTATTCTTCGTACCTGAGAACTGCCAGTTTTACCTGCAATTTCGAATTGTTTTAATTTACATTTCTTAGCAGTACCACTTGGTGAATTAACAACATCATACATACCGTCTAATATTATATCAATGTGTCTTTGTTTATAATTTAGTTTTTCATTACTACTTTTTATTTCTGAATTATTTTTACATATGTGAGGAGTAATTGGTTTTAATCCATTAGCGAACATACATGTCATTTTGGCTAATTGTAAAGGAGTAGTCAATACATATCCCTGGCCTATAGCCATATTATAACTATCTCCAGCAGTCCATTTCTGCTTCCTTTTATCTTTTTTCCAAGCCTTATTGGGTATTAATCCTGACTTCTCATTTGGTAAATCTATTCCAGTTTTAAAACCTAGTCCAAAATCATTAGCTACTTTGGCTATATGGTCTGGATTGATGCGTTTAGCTATATTATAAAAGAACACATCACATGACTTCTCCAGTGCTTGCTGCAATGTAAGAGAACCATGTCCACTCTTCCTCCAACAGTGGAATTTATGTTTACCTAATTCACTATATCCCGTACAAGTAAATCTAGTGTTTTCATTAATAATTCCATAGTATAAACCAGCTAATCCAGTAATAATCTTAAATGTAGATCCAGGAGCATATAATCCACTTAATGACTTATTTATTAACGGATTAGACTTATTAGCATATATTTCCTTTAATAATTTACTTGGTATCTTTTTAGAAAATATATTAATATCATATCCAGGATATGAAACAAAAGCCAATATGTCGCCAGTATTAACATCAATTACTATACATGAAGCACTCCTTTGCTCAGATAGCATATTATATATTTCATTTTGCAAATTGATGTCTATTGTTAGTTGTATAGTGTCTCCAGGAATACTATCAATTTCATTTACCGTTCTTATTACCTGTCTTCTAGAGTTTACTTCTAATTCTTGAATACCAACCTTACCAAACAGATCCTTTTCATATTGCCTTTCTATACCGCTCTTACCTACCTTGGCAGTTGGTAATGATAAACTAGGATTATTGGCCCACACTATATCATTACTATTTGGAGAACTTGTATATCCCAAAAAATGAGAACACTGTATTGGGAAAGAGTAACGTCTTGCAATAGTCTTTTCTATTGATATATATGGATACTTATTACTAATAATATAGTATTTAGTTAATTCATTCCAATCTAGGTTTTCCTTTAATACAATGTACCTATTACTTTGCTTAATTATACTTGGTAAATTGTCAAGTTTTTGTAATACTACATCATTTGCATAAAATTTTTTTAGAATATCTATTACATGTTGTAGATTATCTTTAGGTATAGATAATAAATCCAATATAACTGCATATGAATACACGTTATAAGCTATCTCTTTTCCACGCCTATCAATTATATTACCTCTTATTGGCAATACTCTTTTTATAACTAATCTATTTTTATCAGATAATAATTTATACTTTGCTGATTGGTATATTTGCAAATAAAATAATCTTAATACTATAACTATTATTAGAAGACAATTCCAAAAGATAAATACATATATACGTTTAATACATATGTTCTTCTTATAATTCTTTTTTAACACATTTGCTTTTGTAGTTAATCACAAGTACAATGACATCTATTATTATCTGTGTTTGTAACAACTGGTTGATTGACTACTGGATTGTTGTTAATAACTTCACTACTGGCAACAATATCATTATTTTTTTGTGGTTTGCAACACATTACTTGCCTACGCTGTCTTATACATCTTCTCTTCTGTATAATATACATTGGTTCTTCTTCTGCTGGTTGTACTGCATTACTTATATCAGTCACTATTGGTTGTCTCACAGGTGCAACATATTGTTGTTTTATAAGAGGTGGCAAGTTATTATTACAAGAATACTGACAACCTTTATTTAACATTCTAGTATGGAACTCAGCCTTGTAATCATCAACTTTAGATGATTTACTAGTTGATTTAGTTGTACTCTTCTGCTTGGTTGGTTTTTTATTCAGTTTAATATTTGTTGTTTTCTTTTTATTACTGGATTTATTTTTCTTACTTACGTTCTTTTTCTTATCTTTAGATTTCTTCTTGGCTTTAGTAGCTTCTTCCTCTTCTTCATCATCCTCTTCATCCTCATCTCTATCATCATCGTCCTCGTCATCTTCATCTTCTTCGTTCCAAATCTCTTTAAACTGTTGCATAGCACTAGGACTTTCAAAATTAACAATATCTAATGAATTATCTGAACTCCCTCTGAATTGTTCATTACTATCGCGTATGACTAACATTGTGGGCAAACTATCTATAGCATTCTTATTTAAAACATCCTCATCTCCTAACAGTACTAATTCAACTTTTCTATTATTAGATTTTGGATTACCAGCACTATCATATCCATTTGGATCCAGTTGTTCTAATACTATATTGTATGATCTTAATTTATCTTTGGCACTATTATAATCTGTTATTGTTGGAGATTTCCAATCCTGAAGTGTTTCAGGAGAAGGAACACCAATAAATATTATTCTAATACCATCTTGTACCAATTGATTTAGATACTTAGACAAACCAGTCAAGAATCTAGCACAATTAGGACACCAGTCTCCAAAAAATATAACCACAGTCTTTTTTAAGCTCTTGCTATCTAAAGTTGTTGGTCTAGATAGCTTATTTTTTCCTTTTTCCAATCTACATACAGTAGCAGAAAATCGTTTACTTTTCCTTGCATAGTTTTTTAAAAATGGATTGTTAGGATTTTTTTGTCTATTGTTGTTATTTTGATTATTATAAGAACCATATTGGTTATTATACGAAGGATTTGTCGCAGGATCATTGTTCCCATCGTATTGATTCGACCAATTATTGTTATTACCATACTGTCCATTATTCTGTTGATTACCACCATACTGGTTGTTGTTACGATACCCATATTGTGATTGATCGTATGGCTGTCCAGCTTGAGAAGCATAAACAGGACCTTGCTGACCAACAGAAGATACATTGCATGCAAAAAGAATAGTTACAAATACACATAATGATATTAGTAATCGATTCATGCAATACCCCAATATAGTCTAACAAATTATGGTGCGCCCAGAAGGACTCGAACCCTCAGCCTTTAGATCCGTAGTCTAACGCTCTATCCAATTGGGCTATGGGCGCCCATATAATTATTATCACATACATGAATAAAGCGTTGCAACATTATTATTAGTACATTGAAAAAATTTTATTCTTTAATGACTTTTTTGCGACCCCTCTTTGGTTTTGTAATATCATTATTATTACCTATTTCGTTTTTTACTTTATTATTTTTGCTTGGCGTACCATTTTGCTGTACTACATTAATATCATCACTAATAATTGATATTGTGGTTTGCTTCGTAGCACTTTTAGTAACATTATTTTCATCTATTTTTTTTACTTTTGTTTTGTTCTTTACTGTTGGTTTTTCAATAACAATATCATCTACATTATTTTCTATTACCTTTTTCCTCCTTCCAGGTTTCTTTTTTACTGCTTCTTCTATATTGTCTAGCTCATCATTACTTTTCAATAATTTCTTCTTTTTATATTTTCTCTTTTTAGCTTTTTCTGCATTTGCTCCTACATTGTCAACATCATTATTTACTAATTCTTTTACTCTATTATTATTTAAATAAAGAGTACTCAATGTACTATCAATATCATTTGGTTCTTCAGGTAATGTAAATGTAAACGATTCGTCATTGGTATTAAGCGCATCTATTTCTTGATATTCATTATTGGCATTATTCCCAAATATTGCTTCCCTCTGATCTTTAGCAAATTGGAATAGTATTTCCTGAGGTGTTTCATATTGAGATTTACTATCATCTTGATAGTTACTCTCATTGTTACTTATATCTTTTATATTAGTATCATTTAGTACATCATCATTATTATCATCTTCATTTATATTGTCTATTTCATTTTCATGGATAGTTTCTAGTTCATGTTCATTTACATTGTCTGTTCCATTTTCATTTATATTGTATATTGCATTGTCTTCATAATCTTGTGTATTTTCTATATCATTAGTGTATAATGTTTCATAATTACTATCATTATATTGTTCAGTACTCGGTTCTCCTTCTAAATTATTTACCACTGTTTCAGTATTGGAATGAGAGCTAAATACAATAGGTTGTATTTTCCCATGACATTCTTTATATTTCATTCCCGAACCACATGGACATGGTGCATTACGTGAAGCAACTATATAATTATTATTTGTATTTATTTGTTGTTCATTCGTATTATTATCATTTATATAATTTACATTATCATGATACTCATTATTATTATTGTATTCATCATTATCTTGCATGATATCCTCTGAATTATTCTCAGAGTGTATAGGTATATGTTTATTATTCATATCTTTAAGTTGTGCTAGTAGTTTATCTAGTTTTTCCTTAGCTTCATCTTCATTTGCAAAATCCAAATCAGCAAACTCATCATCAAAACCCATATTAAATTGTTTTTCATTACGTTCTCTCATACTCATAATATTCGTTGCTATTTCCTTTCTTACACCATTCAACATCTCATCGAATATATTAAATGCTGCAAATTTATATTCATTCAATGGATTCTTCTGAGCATATGCTTGTAAATTAACACCTCTTCTCAAATGCTCCAAAGTAACTAAATGTTTCTTCCATCCGTTATCTAAAGTTCTTAATGTTAAATTTTTCTCATATTCTTTAAGGTATTCAGGATCCACACTTTGTTTTACTGCCTCAAACTTTTCTTGCACTTGCTCATGTAGCTTTTGTTTAAGTAATTCATAAGTCATATTGGAATCATTCGCTATTTCTTCTTTATTTATTTGTATACCAAACACGTTATTCAATTGTTTTTGTAAATCATCCAATTTCCATTCAAATGGAACAGCTTCAGGTGATGTATACGTATCACAAATATTATCTACAGTATCAAAAATAATACCATTTACATATTCAGATAGGTCATCTGATTTCATTAAATTTAATCTCTGTGAATATATCATTTTCCTTTGTTCATTCATTACATCATCATATTTTAGCAAATGTTTACGAATATCAAAGTTATAAGCTTCAACTCTCTGTTGGGCCTTCTCAATAGCCTTAGATATCCATCTATGTGTTAAATCTTCATCCTTTTTAACACCAAGTTTCTTCAACATATTCTTCAAATTAGGAGAACCAAATCTTTTTATGAGATCATCTTCCAATGATAAGAAATACTTAGATGCTCCAGGATCACCTTGTCTGCCAGATCTACCTCTGAGCTGATTATCGATACGTCTACTTTCGTTTCTTTCTGTACCTACTACAAATAACCCACCTAGCTTTATTACTTCTTCATTCTTACGCTTTACATCTTCTTGTATTTGATGTATTCTGGCTTCTCTTTCAATTGGGTCTTCTATGTCTTTACATTCTAAAGCTATTCTTGTTTCTACTGATCCACCTAGTTTTATATCTGTTCCTCTACCAGCCATGTTTGTAGCTATAGTAACAGCTCCTGGTGCTCCTGCTTCAGAAATTATTATTGCCTCCCTTTCATGTTGTTTAGCATTCAATACATTATGTTTTATTCCTTCCTTAGTTAATAAGAATGATATATACTCTGATCTATCTAGGTTAGTAGTACCAACCAGTACAGGTTGTTTTCTCATTGCACAGTCTTTTATTAACTTAATTACAGCTTTATCTTTCTCTTCCAAAGTAAGGAATATGGAATCATCTAAATCCTTACGTATTACTGGTTTGTTCGGTGGAATACTAACAACTTTTAATTTGTATATTTCATCGAATTCAGCTTCTTCAGTCATAGCTGTTCCAGTCATTCCTGATAGCTTTGGATACATCCTAAATAAATTCTGATAAGATATAGAAGCTATTGTTTGACTTTCAGCTTGCACTTCTACTCCCTCTTTGGCCTCCAATGCCTGATGTAATCCTTCTGAATATCTACGACCTTCCATTGCTCTTCCAGTAAACTCATCAATGATAAGTATTTGACCATCCTTTACCATGTAATCAACATCTTTTTTAAATAGTTTATTTGCTTTCAGTGCACAATTAACATAATATACCATCGATACATTACTAGAATCATACAATGGACTATCTATCAACCCCATATCCATCAATCGTTTTTCTATCTTTGCTATTCCAGCTTCAGTTAGATTTATTGATCTTGTTTTCTCTTCTTTTTCATAATCCTCTTCTGTTATGTCTCTAACAACTGAGTTAACATCAACATACATTTGAGAAGCATTATCATCTGGTCCTGATATTATTAATGGAGTTCTTGCTTCATCTATTAATATACTATCCACCTCATCCACAACAGCGTAATTAAATGGTCTCATAACCATATCTTCCACTCTGAATTTCAAATTATCTCTCAAATAATCAAATCCAAATTCGTGGTTAGTACCGTATGTTATATCAGCAGCATATGCTTCTTTTTTACTAAAGTCACTCATACCGCTAACAATTACAGATGTTGTTAATCCAAGGAATCCATATATTTGTCCCATTTGTTCACTGTCTCTCTTTGCTAAGTAATCGTTAACTGTTACTAAGTGAACTCCTTTTCCAGTCAATGCATTTAAATACAATGGAGCAGTTGCTACTAGTGTTTTACCTTCACCAGTTCTCATTTCGGCTATTTTTCCTTCATGTAGTGCAATTCCTCCTATCAATTGAACGTCGAAGTGTCTCATTCCTAAAACTCTTTTGGAAGCCTCTCTAACTACTGCGAATGCTTCAGGTAATATATCATCCAATGTTTTTCCATTTGCCAATAACTCTTTAAATTCTAATGTTTTCTTTGATAAATCATCATCAGATAAAATAGATATTTTACTTTCATAATTATTAATAACATTAACTATCTTTTGGTATTGTTTTATAACCCGTGCATTAAAACCACCACCAAACCATTTGTTAACTAAATCAAACATTTTTATTTTATAGAATGCAATACCCACATACTAATAATATACCACTTTTCTATTTAACTCGGATTTAATATAAATGAAGATTCACTCTACAATGAAATGATGTTAATTTTTGTTACAACAGGGACAACAAGTAACACCAATAAACAAGCAAATATTACTACAATACAGTGGTATTGTATTCCCTAATAATTCCTAAAATAATATAACTTGCATAATATTAATTTCTATATAATTTATAATTATGCCTACATACACATCAACATGAAATTTCTTGGTAAAAATAAATTGTTGATTCAAGTATTAACACATTTAACCCGTATTACTCTCATCGAATTATATCACAACTAATTTAACTTAAAAGACATTACACCAACTAATAACCAAATCATTTGTGTCATAATATACACATTAACTAATTACTATTTACATGTTATCATCAAACATTGATATCACAAAATATTTGTTTGAGTCATAATTCATATTTTTAGCGACCTCCCAAAACATATACTTAGTGTAAATAAAATAACTAGTAAGATATTTACAAAAATTTTATCTACAAAAGAGTAATATAACGCTATTATTAATAACATATTAACTTCCAATACAACAAATTTTGGAACGACACTGTTTAATTTATTGCAATATAACAAATCACTGCAACTATTAGAAAACCCGCATTCGTAAGAAGTATTAACTATAAAAAATTTGTCTTTATAAATAAGCCGCGATACTTGCGATACTAACAATGCTACAATTGGAACAATTCCACAAATTATAAAGACTACAATATATTTATATATTTTACTTCTTCCTTCTGAAACAAGCAGGTATTTCTAAATCATCAATTGTATTCTGTTGTTCATTTATTTTACTTTTATTATTATCATTATAAACATTATCTAAACCAATATCATCACTAGCCTTATTCAATCTTTGTTTAGTTCCAAATCTATCAAAGAATGATCTAGGTTTTCTTTGTCCTTTATTGTCATTATCAACTACATTACTTTGATAATTCTGTTTAAACTGAGTTTGTACTTCATTGTTATTTATATTATCCTGAGTTTCAGGTAATCTAATTTTATTTGGTTGGATATTATTCATTACATCTTTTAGCATATTGTTATTTTTTACATTATTTGCATCTATTGATGTATTAATTTCTCCTACACGAAACTGCATTATATCTTTGTTCCTGGAAAATAATTCTTCTGTTTGAGGACCTATACCAGTAGCTACTACAGATACTCTTATTTTACCATTTAATCTCTCATCAAATATTGATCCGAATATAATATTAGCTTCCTTATCAACTTCTTCTCTTATTTTATTTGCAGCTTCATCTACCTCATATAATGTCATGTCATAACCACCCATTATGTTTATTAATATGCCTTTGGCACCTTTCAAAGAAACATCATCTAATAATGGATTGGATATTGCTGCTTCTGCTGCATCTAATGCTCTGCGTTCACCATCCGCTTCTCCAGTGCCCATCATAGCTTTACCCATCTCACTCATAACAGCCCTTATATCAGCGAAATCAAGGTTTATTAATCCAGGCATTATCATGAGATCAGTTATACCTCTTACACCTGAATACAAAACATTATCTGCCATTTTGAAAGCATCAGCTAATGTAGTACTTTCATTTGCAAGTCTAAATAGATTTTGATTTGGAATAACAATAAGTGTATCAACGTATTGTTGTAGTTCTCTAATTCCTTCTTCTGCTATTTTGGTTCTATTAGGTCCTTCAAATGAAAACGGTTTAGTAACTACGCCTATTGTTAATATACCTGCTTCCTTAGCTATTTTAGCTATTACTGGAGCTGCTCCTGTGCCAGTACCTCCACCCATTCCAGCAGCTATGAATATCATATTGGCACCTTGTATATCTTTCAATATTTCCTCTGATGATTCCTCAGCTGCTGATCGTCCAACATCAGGTTTAGATCCAGCACCTAATCCTTGAGTTACAGACAATCCAAGTTGTATTCTGTGTGATGGATCAACTAGAGATTGTTTTAATGCCTGAGCATCAGTATTAGCCGCAAAGAATATAACTCCTTCGAGATTAGAACGAATCATATTATTAACAGCATTACCACCAGCGCCACCTACTCCAACTACTATAATTTTTGGGCCTAACCCAGCATCTGAACTTGATGTATCTAGATTAATATTCTCTTCATTATTTTCAATTCTGTCAGTATTCTTCATAACAGATTTATAACAACACTATATATTCGGATAATTCCAGTATATAATGATGTCTTTTAAATTAAAAGACTAAAATTATTTATTTTTACCTTACAATAAATATAATTTTAAAAATAGCATTAAGTTAAAAATTAGTTAAAAAGGAATACATATTATATCATAGTATAATTTAGTATTTGTCCCAATTTATCTTTTAATTGATGCCTGTGAACAATAATGTCTATTAAGCCATGATCTTTTAAGAACTCCGATCTCTGGAATCCTTCTGGTAACGTTTTCTTAATTGTTTTTTCTATTACCCTAGCTCCTGCAAATCCTATTAATGCTTTTGGTTCAGCTATATGTATATCTCCCAATGTAGCGAATGATGCCAATACACCACCTGTAGTAGGATGTGTAAATATATTTATATATGGTAATCCTGCTTCTTGTAAATAACATAATGATGATACAGTGGCTGGCATTTGCATTAGTGATAGTATTCCTTCTTGCATTCTAGCACCACCTGAAGCTGTAACACTAATAAATGCTGATTTTGTGTCTACAGCCAGTTTTACTGCTTTTATAAACGATTGACCAATACACAATCCCATTGATCCACCCATAAATTCAAAATCCATAACAAATACTATTGCAGGCATATTGGAAATAAAACCACTTCCAATACTTGCAGCATCGTACAAATTAGTCTTATTCCTAGCATCCTTTAATCTATCAGTATATTTTTTTAAATCCTTAAACTTTAGTGGATCATCTTTTACTTGCACTAAACTTATTTCATCATACTGATTATTATCAAATAGTGAAATTAATCTATCTTTAGTATTTAGTTTTAAATGATAGTCACAATCACTACATACCATCAAATTATTTTTGAGATCAGCTGTATAAAGCATTTTTTCACAAGATGGACACTTGGTCCATAATGTGTCACTGACAGATGAGTTTCTACCACCAAGAAATGCTTTAATCTTTGGGGTAACAATGTCTTTTAACCAATTCATAACCGACCTCAAATAAAATAACTATTTAATTGTCTCTACATACTTTTCTCTTGTTCTGGATCTATGAAAATAGGTATAAATAACTGGAACTACAAATATTGTAAACAAAGTACCTATGCATATTCCACCAACTATAACCATACCCAATGGCCTCCTTACTTCACATCCTGCACCCTTTGCCATAGCAAGTGGTAAAGATCCTAATCCCATTGCTAATGTTGTCATTAGTATAGGTCTCAGACGTCTACAAGCTGCTATTTTTATAGCTTCTATTGTAGATTTACCTTCATCCATTTGTTTATTAGCAAAATCAACCATTAATATACCATGTTTGGTTATAAGTCCAATGAGAGTTAAAAATCCTATATTAGAGAACATATTTATAGTACCATTTTTAACAAGTGTAAGCGATATTATACCTCCTACAAGTGCAAGTGGAACTGTAAACATTATTATAAATGGATCTTTCCAACTTTCGAATTGTGCAGCCATAACCAAATATATAAAACTCAATGCCAAGAAGAATATTAGTACCATAGTATTAGATTCTGTTAGGAACCTCTTGGTATCACCAATAAATTCCAAATGACAATCGTTTGGTAAGTTCTGTTTAGCTATGTCTCTTATTGTCTCAATAGATTCACCCAGTGAATTATCCTCATTCAATAGGACCATAACAGTATTAGCCCTCGCTCTATTGTATCTATATATTGAAACAGGGCCAGACCTTGAATCAACATTTATTATCTCAGATATAGGGACTAATAACTCATCATTATTAGTATAAGCTTTAACAAATATATCATTTAATTGATTTGGAGATTTTTTATACTGTTCATCTATTTGTACTTTTACATCATATACCTTATTATCCTTTTTAAACCTTGTAGCAACTGATCCCTGTAGTAATCCAGATATTGTATCTGAAATAACCTTAGGATCAAGATTCATGGCTAATGCCTTATCTCTAAGTATTTCTATAACATAATCCTCAGCTTCGTTACGTGAAGTTGATCTTATACCATTTGCCATACCACTTGCGTATATGGAATGGATCAAATTGCCTGTTATTTCTCTTAATTCTCTATGAGACTTATTACCTCTTACAACAAACGATACTATCTTAGAATTATCATCTCCAGATCCTCTGCCAGCTGAGAACCTAAGATCTATTCCAGATACATCTTTAGTTTTTGCTTCTAATTCCTTAATGACTTCTTCTGTTGTCTTTCCACAACGTTCCTTTAATATTACAAATCCATCAAATGTAGGATTGGTTATATCAAACTCCGTATTTTCAACTTCTGGAATTGAACGGATTATATTATCAACAGCTGTCACATACCTTTGAGTAAATTGCAATGTAGCCGTTTGTGGTGCATGCCCATCATACCCAAACATACCAGTATCCTGATATGGTAATTGTTCACGAGGCATGAAGTAATAAACGCTATATCCAAACAGGGAGAATACAACAGCTCCTAATATTATTTTAACACGATGCTTCAGGGCACTGTCAATTAATTTTTCATAGCCCATTTCTATTTGTTTTATTACCTTGGAGAAGTCAAAAATTGATAACATTTTTTGCTTAAATTTTGATTTTCTACTTCTCTTTTCATTTTCTTCTTCTTCTGAAAGCAACATTCTAGAACACATCATTGGTGATAATGTTAATGCAATAAATCCAGATAACAAAACAGCTCCTGCAAGTGTTATTGAGAATTCCTTTAATAGTTTACCAGTCAAACCCTTTGCTAATGCAACTGGTGCGTAGACAGCACACAGAGTTAAAGTCATTGCTACTACAGCAAAGCTAACTTCTTTAGTACCTTCGATTGCTGCTTTGATTGGATTTAATCCTTTTTCTATGTATTTATAAACATTTTCTAATATAACAATAGCATCATCTACAACCAATCCTATTGCCAATACCATACTCATCAATGTCATACTATTGATAGTAAAATTACATAGATACATAATAAACAATGCACCTATTAATGAGACTGGTATAGTAATCAACGGAATAATTGCAGCTCTAAATGACCTTAAGAAAATAAAGACAACCAATACAACAAGTAATATTGCTTCAAATATTGTTCGATAGACTTCATTAAGAGATCTCTCGATGAATGTTGTTGTATCATATGATACAAGGAATTTGATGTCATCTGGCAGTTGCTTATTTATCTCAACATGTTTTTTCTTTATATCATGAGCTATTTGTATAGGATTTGCGGAAGATTGTGCAACTACTTGTAAAGTAACAACTCTTTGCCCATTAAATCTTGATAATACTTTCTTGTTACTTTTATCCAATTTCGCTTCGCCGACATCTTTTAATTTTATAAGCTTATTCTTCTTATTAGCTATTGGGATCTCATTGAACTCTTCAGGACTCTGTAAATCAGCAACTGTAGTTACTACATATTCCCTATCTTTGTTAACAAACTTACCGGCTGGGGATTCAACATTTTGCTTTTTCAATGCGTTTATTACATCAATAACAGTCAAATTATAAAATGCAAGTTTCTGAGGATCCAAACATACAGCCATTTGGTAATCACCAGCTCCATATACATCAACTCTTGCAACTCCTGGTACTGATTCTAATGAGTGGCTTATTTCATTCTTAGCGTATGTATATAGCTCACTTTCGTTCATTTTATTACTTATGAGAGCCAATGACATTATAGGTTTCTCTCCCGACCCAGCTTTTGTTAGAATTGGAGATTGAGCAGCATCTGGGAATCTATCATCCCATTTACTCAATCTATCCCTAACATCATTTGCTGCTGAATCTATATCTCTTCCTTCTGCTATTTCAAGAGTTACTTCACTATTCTCACTATCACTTTTAGATTCAATTGTTTCAATACCTTCTATACCAGCTACAGCCTCTTCTACTATTCTTGTGACTTGGTTTTCTATTATTTCAGGACCAGCTCCATAGTAGTTTATTTTTACTGTTAGTTTATTTTTTTCCATTTTGGGATACTGTTGAACAGGTAATCTATCACCAGTTACTAGTCCTAATATTATGACTACAAGAGTTAATACCCATGCGAATACTGGTCTTTTTATACAAACTTCAGATATCTGCATGATTACCCCTCTTTTTTCTTCTTATTATCTGTTGGCAACACAGTAGGATTTTGTTCATTTAGTATTTTTACTTTTGTACCATCTTGCAATCTTATTTGCCCTGAAGTAACAACCTTATCGCCTTCTTGTAATCCTGCTACTATTTCTACTCCATTTTCACTCTTTGCTCCTGTTATTACTTTTCTTCTATACGCTCTATATTTTTCATCTATTGTCCATACAAATTCATGTTGTCCTTCTCTATCCAATGAATCATCTGATATCACTATAACATTACTTTTTTCACCTGTTATTAATGTAACATTAGCTAACATACCATGTTGTAATACTCTATCATCATTTGGAATAACAGCCTTTACAAGTATACTGTGATTCTTAGTATCTATTGCTGAGTCTATTGCTTCAACAGCTCCAGAAAACACTTTATTTGGGAAAGCTTCTAGTGTCACTTCAACTGCTTGACCAACTGCTATATCTTCTATATATTTCGCAGGTATTAAGAATTCTACTTTGATTTTAGAATTATCAACAAGATATACTAATTCAGTATTTGGTTGTACTACATTTCCAGGATGAGTAGCTCCTTTTAAAATACCTATCTTACCACTGAATGGAGCATTAATAACAGTCCTAGATAATTGAAACCTAGCATTTGATAAATTGGCTTTTGCTACTTTCATACTTGCTTCAGATTCCTTATATTTCTGCTGTGATCCTGCCTTTTGTTGATACAAAGTTCTATTCATATTGAATTCATTCTGTCTTAAAGCATACTCAGCTTCATACTTGTCTACTTCAGCTCTGTTACCATCATCTTCAAATTTTATTAGTACATCGCCTTTAGACACTTCAGAACCCTCCTCGAATGATACTTCCTTGATTTTACCACTTATTTCTGATTTTATTATTGCTTCTTTATTTGCCTTTAATAAACCTATAGATTTTAATTCTTTTAATGATGTACCTAATTCTACTTTTGTAGCTTCTACACCTACAACCCTATCCTGCATTCCAATCATTTGTTGATTGTCAGCTTGCAAAACCAACTTACAACCGTTTTTTACTACTGGTTTCATGGCATGATATGCTATTACTCCACCGAGTGCGAAGCAAAGTATTACTATTACAGCTCCACTTGCCTGCGCACTATTATTAGCCCAAAATAATTTCTTATTATCACTATTCGCCAAATCTTTCCAAAATATAAAACAGTTTTTAATTGATCTGAATAAAATTTTGAACATAAACTTATAAATACAACACTTTATACTAATACTATACCACAATCAACTAGATTTAGATAGTTTTAAAGTAATAGGCCCATTAATATTTGTTGGAACTTCAAGATGTATAATTATATTATCATTATTATTTGGTAATACAATACTTGTTGAAGCTTTCTTGAATATAGTCACAATATATAAGATTAGTATAGTAAGCAACAAAATACCTAACAGAATAATCAAACAATTTTTGAGTACTTCTGTGTTCTTAGATATAAAATCCTTTTTATTATTACTTTCTATAAGTTGTTTTATAAAATTAAAACATTCCAATAGTATTTTTATCATACAATTTATATTTATTTAACCCTATCAACTTTATAATATATTATTTATAATATTATTGTAGTCTTATATTTCTAATTCATATTGCAAAATTAATGCGTTGGTATTGTAAAAAAGGAATAACACAAGGAATATTTTGGTCTATATTAATTTACCTAATTAGTTCGATAAATGATGTACTAATGAAATTATTAGGAGAAAGATTATCTTTTATTGAAATTTCGTTCTTTAGATTCTTATTTTCAGTAATAGTAATAATAATACCAATGTTAATGTCAAGTAAAAACTTGTTTAAAACAAGTATGCATATGGCGCACATGATTAGAGGAATACTAGGAGCACTAGCATTAGGATTGTGTTGTTACAGCGTTAATATTATACCGTTATCTGAGAATACTATAATCTTATTTTCTGAATCATTATTTTTATTACCATTGAGCGCAATATTTCTTAAAGAAAAAGTAAATAATAAAGCAATTTTTGCAACTATTATTGGATTTATTGGATTATTAATAATTTTTAAACCTAAAACATCCAATATTAATTTATTAGCGATAATACCAACTATAGCAGCGTTTTTATTTGCTATCATGGATATAATAATAAAACAAATGGTTAACAAGAAAGAAAATACTTTAACAATGTTATTTTATTTTGGTTTATACACAACAATTATTGCTGGAATATTCGTACCTAAAATATGGATTACTCCAACTACTTATGAACTATTACTGATCTTTTTACTTGGTATTGGAGCTAATTTAATACAACTATTTATATTTTTAGCTTACAGGGCGACGGATGCTTCCAATATGGCCCCTATTAGATATACAGAATTATTATTTTCTATTTTATTTGGATTTTTATTCTTTAATCAAATACCTAAATTAAGTGATATTGCTGGTGCACTATTTATAATTCTAGGGACTTTTATACTATCAAAATCAAATAATCGTTAATTAATTTTTGGATAACATTATTACAATTAGATAATTCCTTTTTGTATTTACTGTTGTAATATATAATATTTAGACAATTTTAACTTTATATATATTTATTTATATTAAATTTTATAATTGATTAAACTTAGTAAAAACTTAAGAATATATGAATTTGCCAGTATAAAATCTTAAAATTTTGCTATACTCATATTATGAAGGATATATTAAATAGTGTGTTTGAATGAATGTCTTAATATCTACATTAGCATTTATTGTATTACTAGCAATTCTAGTCGGGTTTCATGAATACGGGCATTTGAAAATAGCAAGATCCAATGGGGTGTTTTGTGAAGCATTTTCATTAGGTATGGGTCCTGTTTTATGTGAAAGAACAGACAAATATGGCACGAAATGGAGATTATCATTATTACCAATTGGTGGATATATAAAAATGTTTGGTGATGCAGATGCTACAAGTGTTAAGGAATGTATTCCAGAAGGATATACTGAAGAAGATATGCAAAAAATGTCTGCATTTAGGAAAAAGCCATGGCAGAGATTATTAATAGCTCTTGGTGGACCATTAGCAAATTTCGTTTTAGCTATAGTTGTATTCTTTGGCATTAATGCAATAAAAGGAATTCCAGAACCAGATACTATTATTACTGTAGTGTCTAAGGAATCTGTGGCATATACTTCTGGTTTAAGAGATGGTGATAAAATCGTTTCTATTAATAAAAATAAAATAAATAATTTTGAAGAACTAACAAAACAAATTAAAGAAAATATTGGTAAAGAATTTAATATAGAAGTAAATCGTAATAATAAATTGCAGGAATTTAAAGTAAAACTCTATAATGAAGAAGCTGGAAACAAAAAAGATATAAAACAACTTGGAGTTACTTCAACTAGTTTTAATTATAACAAAACTGGTATAGTTGATGCATTTACTAATGCTTGTAAGCTTACATACAGAATAGGGGCACAAAATATTAAAGCAATATTTAAAGTATTCACAAGTGGAAAAGCAGAATTAGGAAATGTAGGGGGAATAATATCAATGTTTAAAGCATCTGCTATGAGTGCTGAGAGAGGATTAGTTGATTTCTTGTCAATGTTAGCAATGTTGTCAGTAGTATTGGGAGCAATTAATTTATTACCAATACCAGTATTAGATGGCGGTACAGTATTAATATCTGCAATAGAATGGGTAATTGGTAGGAGATTAAGTGAGAAAATAATAGAAGTAATATTCACAATAGGATTAGTAATAGTTGTAGGATTAATGGTATTAGGACTTTGGAATGACATTGCACATACTACATTGTTTGCGAAAATATCTTCATTATTTAAATAATTTTATAGGAGTATTCAGATAATTATGAAATTGCAAAATATATTAAGGTCTTTATTAATAAGCAGTATTTATGTATCAATTGCTAATACTGAAGTAATAACTAGTATTGACATTCAAGGAAATCAACGTGTTGATTCAAGTACCATTCTTACTAGAACAGCAATAAAGGCAGGAGATGACATAGATGATGATGATATAAACGAACTGGTCAAATTATTGCATGATACTGAACTATTTGATGATGTAAACATACAAAAACGAGAAAAAGGTAAATTAATTATTAAAGTGAAAGAAAAACCAACTGTTAGAAAAATACAATTTAGTGGTAATAAGAAATTAAAAACAGACAATATTAACAAAATGCTGAAGGATATAGTAATAAAACCTAATGAAACACTATCTACAAGAAAAGTTAAGAATACACAAATGGCATTACTAGAAATATACAAAAAACTTGGTATATATAATGCAACTGTAAATCCAAAAATAATAAAAAGAAGTAATAATAAAGTTGATCTAATATTTGAAATATCAGAATCTAAACCTACTACCATATCTAGAATAATATTCAAAGGTAATAATAAAATATCTACATACGATTTAAGGCAAGCTATTTTATCTAAGGAACATAAATGGTTTAGATTTTTTGCACAAGACGATAAATATGATGAATTAAGAATATTACTAGACAAGCAAGCAATAATTCATTATTATAAGAAAAATGGATTTGCTCAGGCTGATGTAAAACATGTTGATGTAGAAATAAATAAAGAAAGAACAGGATTAATATTAACATTTACAATTGATGAAGGGTATGTATTTAAATTTGGAGATATAACGCTTAAATCCAACGTAAAAAATCTAGATATTAAAAATCTTCAGTATAAAAAATACTGTAAAAAAGGTAAAGTATACAATATCGATTTCTTATCAATGGAACAGAACCAGATTATTAATGCAATTAATAAACAAGGGTTTGTAGCAGTTAATGTAGAACCATCATTTAAATACAATACAGTAACTAAAACAGTTGATATAGTATTAAATATAATAGAAACAGAAAAACAATATATTTCTAAAATAATAATCAGAGGAAATGATAAAACTAGAGATTATGTAATTCGTAAGGAATTGCAATTTGAAGAAGGAGATCTTTATAGTCAAACTCTACTAGAAACATCAGAAAGTAATTTAAGAGCAACAGGATTTTTTGAAGGAGCTGATATAAAAAAGCATCCTGATCCAATATCTCCAGACAAATGTATTGTAGAAACAAATGTATCTGAAGCAAAAACTGGTATGTTCCAATTATCTGGTTCATACTCCACTTCTGAAGGACCAATGGTTAACTTGGCCTATGGAGAGCAAAATTTCCTAGGTACTGGAAAATCATTACAATTGTCATTACATGCTGGTAGATCTCTTATTGGACCAGGATACGCTGTCAGAGAGTCTGGACAAATAGACAAAATAAAAAGGCAGCAACAATTTGAAATATTAAAGAGTGCAAATTTATCAATATCCGATTCTCATCTATTTGGTAGAGATTTAACTGGTGGTATCTCCTTATTTAAATATACTTCTACTCCATTTGATAATTTCGTATTAAAAAACTACGGAGCATCAATTGATCTATCATATGCACTAGGAAACCGTGTAACACAATCATGGGAATTAGGAATTGCAAGAAGAACTGTAGACCACATTGATGAAATGTG
This sequence comes from uncultured Pseudomonadota bacterium, assembly GCA_902772645.1. Lineage (GTDB taxonomy): Bacteria > Pseudomonadota > Alphaproteobacteria > RUG11792 > RUG11792 > RUG11792. The sequence goes on from CACYBM010000033.1 coordinate 29,207, forward strand.
TTCTCCTTTAGTAAAAGCACAATTAGTAAAATATGATAAGGATAAAAAAGAGTTTAAAATGAGTGAACAACGTAATGGCTTACAAACTTCTTTACAAACTTCATTTAATTATCTCTATCCTATCTACGATGGACCATTAAAAGGACAAATGAGATTCAAATGGTCTACAGCTTTATTGCATGATGGTGGATTTAATTCAACGTTTTGGAAAAATATATTTAGTGCATCATACAATAAAATGCTATCTCGTAATGTAGGACTAACTCTACAATCTTCATATGGTATATTAACTCCACTAAAGAATAATGACATAAATATAATAGATAGTTTCGCTAGTAGTGGTGAGTCTATTAGAGGATTTGATGAAGGTAGCTGTTGTCCTCATTTTGTAATCACAAGAAGAAATAAAACAAATAGTAATATTGAAGACAAAAATAAACCAATATCATATGTTGATGCTACAGGTGCTAAGAAATTTATTAATGGTACAGTGTCAGTATCATTTCCTATAGGATTACCAACTGAGTTAAATTTTAAAACATTTATATTCACTGATTTCGGATACTATTGGGATCCAATTGTACCACAGAATTACAAAGATTATTTGGAAGAGCAAGATGGTGAGGAAGAAATAACTTATAATAAACAAAAATTAAAAGTAAATAAAGCATCTTGTGAAGCAGATGATAAATTACATGGGAAAGATAAAAATGAATATAAATGTAAGATAACTGGATACAAATTATTTACAGATCATAGTTTTGGTGTTTCAATAGGTATAGGAATATCATTTGATAGTCCATTTGGCCCTATAGCACTATCCTGGGCTATTCCAATTAAGAAATCCACATTCGATAAGAAGAAGATATTCAATTTCGGGTTAAAAATGGTGTTGTAATAATAAATCTTATTTTAATTATTGTTACTACTATTTCTAATAAAAAGTACATGGTACTTAATGTTAGTATCGTGTATTCTTGTTCTTTAATCATTAATAATATTAGATCTACCTTCGATAAAAAAGTATGAAATGGTGGAATACAGATCATAGCTAATAATGATATTATACTTAAAATCCGTGTACTAATATTTATATTGTTTTGTTTAAAATTCCTAAATGTTTCTGTATTATCTTTTATGGTAAGTAATAATAATAATGGACATGTACTATACATCAACAAGTATCCAAAAGTAGTTACAAATTTATCAATATTATTTATTGATATTAAAAATAGTATTAATCCAATATGACTAATGTTAAATAATCCTAAAAATCTTTTAATATTAGTTTCTTTTATTGATAATATAATACCTAAAAACATTGAAATACTGCCAAATATTATAAATATATTGTTAAAATTATCTATTTTAAATATTCTAACAAAATATAATAATATTTGTAGAAGTATTAATTTAAACAAGCAATCACTAATTAATACTATGTAATATGGAGCTTTCTTATAAATATCTAATACCCAAATATGAAATGGAAATGCACACAGTTTAAATAATATTCCGATTAATATTAAAGATAATCCTAATTTTGTCAATGGATCATATATATCTATGTTCTCGATATATGTAAAATTATTCTGTAAGAAAACTAAAGTAGTACCAAAGGTCATAATACTACCTATTATCATTGATAATAATGACAATTTTCTAACTTCTATTAAGAATATATACTTTTGTAACGTATTATATAGTAATAGTAAATATAACAAACTATATAATTCAATACCCAGTAGAAAATATATTAAATTGTTAGTAAAGAAACATAATCCTAAAGCTAATATTGCCAATAATATTATAATATACAGTATAGATTTTACTTTATTAATAAATAGGGTTATAAAAGCAAATAACAATGCATAATTCAAAATAAGAAGTGGATTATTATATAAATAACTGATTAATTCTTTATAAAAATATCCACTCACTACTATTCAGAATTAATTAGATTTACTCATTTTCTTTCTTAAATTAGAATCTAAATACTTTTTCCTTAGTCTTATTGATTTAGGTGTTACTTCAACTTGTTCATCACTTTTTATATAAGCTATAGCTTGCTCTAATGATAGTTCTCTAGGATTAGGAATTTTGATATTTTCATCCTTACCAGCTGCTCTACAGTTTGATAATTGTTTTTCTTTTGTAGGATTAACTTCTAATTCATTTTCTCTACTATGTTCTCCTATTATCATACCATTATATACTGGATCTCCTGGATGAACAAAAAGAGTACCTCTATCCTTTAAGAAGAACAGTGCATATGGAATTGCTTTTCCATCAGCTATTGATATCATTACTCCATGTTCTCTTTCAGCTATTGGGCCTTTATATGTATCATATGAATGGAATGACCTGTTCATAATACCTGATCCTCTTGTGTCAGTTAAAAATTCACCATAGTATCCTATTAGTCCTCTTGTAGGAATTATGAATTTTATTCTAGTTTTACCAATAGTACCAGATGGTCTCATATCAGTCATTGTTCCTTTTCTTTGTATTAACTTATCAACTACAACTCCAGTAAATTCATCGTCAACATCTATATACAACTCTTCCATCGGCTCTAAATCATTACCATTATTATCCTTTATCATTAGTACCTTTGGACGTCCTATGGATAGCTCAAATCCTTCTCTTCTCATTGTTTCTATTAGTACACCAAGTTGTAGTTCTCCCCTTCCAGCTACTTCATATGACTCTTCCTGTTGTGATTTTTTTACAGTAATTGATACATTTCCTTCAGCTTCCCTAAATAGTCTATCACCTATGACTCTTGATGTTAAGCTCTTTCCGTCCTTTCCAGCCAATGGCGAATCATTCACTCCAAACGTTATAGAGATTGTAGGAGGATCGATTGGTAATGCTTTTAATGGTTCAGTTACTTCCATTGAACATATAGTATCAGCAACCGTTGCTTTAGTTAAACCAGCAATAGCAACTATATCACCTGCCTGAGCTGTTTCTACTGGTATTCTCTTTAATCCTTCAAACGTCAGCAACTTAGTCAATCTTGCTTGTTCTACATTTTTATCTGAGTCTATTCTTAGCGCATGTACTACATCATTTATATTTGCAGTTCCACTAAGTATTTTACCAGTCAGTACTCTACCAAGGTATTGATCATACTCTAGCATTGTTACTAGCATTCTAAATGGTCCTTCCTCAGTTTTAGCATCTGGTACATATTCCAATACGGTATCTAATAATGGTGCTAAGTCTTTTCTTTCATCTTGTTCTAGGTTTTTAACAGCCCAACCACTACGACCTGAAGCATATAGTATTGGGAAATCCAGTTGCTTATCATTTGCTCCTAATGCCAAGAACAAATTAAATACTTCATCTACTACTTCAGATACTCTTGCATCTGACTTATCTATTTTATTTATTACTACTATTGGATTTAGGCCAAGTGCTAAAGCTTTAGATAGTACGAACTTTGTTTGAGGCATGGGACCTTCAGCTGCATCGACCAGTACTAGAACTCCATCTACCATACTTAGAATTCTTTCTACTTCACCACCGAAATCAGCATGTCCCGGCGTATCAACTATATTTAATTTTGTATTTTTCCATGTGAAACTAGTACATTTTGCTAGTATAGTTATACCTCTTTCTCTTTCAAGTTCATTTGAATCCATTGCACATGTTTCTAGTTTTTGATTATCTCTAAATAATCCACTTTGTTTAAACATTGCATCAACTAATGTTGTTTTACCATGATCTACGTGAGCTATTATTGCTAAGTTCTTTATTTTAATATTACTGTTCATTTATTGTTCCTATTAATATAGATTATATAAATAACTATTTAAACTGTTATATATTATATAATAACATTATAGTAACTTATAGTAAAGTTCAATGATATGAAGTGACATAGAAAATATCGTTTGTGTTGCATAATGTTCATTAATTAAATAAATGTCAATTAATAACAACAAATATTATTTATTGCTTGTTAATACTATGTAGTTCTGAATTAACAGACTTTTATACAATAAAAACATAATAATGAGAACATCCCACAAAAACATAGAATATTCTCTTAAAATATTAATTATATTATTGGTTCTATTTGACCGTCATACATATCATCATTTATATTATCAGTCATTGTTTTTATTATCTGAAGTTTTAGTATCCATTTTATCTTTATCTACTGGGAATTTTTTGTACTCTTCGCCTTTAAATGCTGGTTTATCATCAAGTAATGGAATTGTATTATTACCAAGTGATAATTTATTATTAGTATCGTCGAAATTGGATTTTGTTTTTACAGTATCAGTTACTAATGGCTTATCATTATAACTATCAGTATTAGTTACACAATTATTGTTAGATAATACATTATTTTCTAATATATCGTTTTTATTATTATTTCCTTTTTTAATATCATTAATAGGTGAAAAGTTCGTATTATCAATCTTGGATTTGTTAGTTATTTTTTTGTTTTCATCGTCTTTGTCGTAATTATCAAGTTTAGTATTATCTTTGTCATATTCACCAATTTGATTAATATTCGTATATTTACTATCTAAATTATTTAATATTGAATTAGATGTGCTTATTTCTGTTTTATCATTTTTGCAATTCTTTCCTATACAATCTTTACCCAAATATTTATCTTTTTTATCAATATATTCATTGCCATAGCATTTTTCATTAAAACATTTGCCATTAACACAATCCTCATCGTAACATTTTTTCTTACGCCAATTCTTCCCAATACATTCCCTGTCGATGTGTTCATTGTTTAATGTTTTCAAAGATTTTTTATTATGTTTTCTATTATTATAACAATCAGTACATTGATTATTTTTGTTAAAATTGTAATTATTTTTTATTAACTCATTTATTTCATTATTTATTTTATCTACACTATCTTTATAGTTAGTGAATGTTTGTATATTATCTAAATTATATTTCTCGTGATAATCACTTATTTTATTGCCATCTTTCCAGTGTTCATCATCGATTATGCCACCTTTCTCTCTATGATAATTGCGTTTCGTATGGGCCTTTTGATTATGGTCATTTTGTTTAATTGATGCATCCTTATCTGTATTAGAAGATATTAATCCACCATTTTCATCAAATTGCGATTGATTACTAAAATTAGAAGATGTCTTAAAAGTTTTCCCATTAATATTGGAATACGACGAAAATGAAGAAGAAATAAATGACGATGTTATGCCAATTTTATCATTATTATTTTGCTTTTCTTGAGGTTTGGTAGTTTCCGTTTCGGATGAATAATCAGTATCTAAATCTGCCATATCAGTTGATGCGTAAATATTATTGTGAATAGCAAACAGCATAGCAATGCTGCTTAATATTAATAAATTCTTTACTTTTAATAATTTAAAGTTCATAATTATTCGAAAAATAACATTACCTTTCATCTTTATACTAAATCTATATTTTATTTTGGTCAAGCATCTAATATTATATTTATTGGAATATATATTATTAAATATAAGCTAATATTTGGTAAATATTATAGTATATAATGATATATTACATAATATATTTAGTAAAAATATAATGTTAATAAAATTCTGACAATTTTTCTATTTGCCCATTTAATATAGCTCAAATTAAAAAATATTTAGATTTTTTAATAATGGTTTATTACTTGGAATAGCGCTATAAAAATATTTACACAACATATTAATTTATTTAATTTTCAAACAATGTCTTGAGCCAATAAGGAGAACTACAAATAACAAACTCCAAATTAGTAATAGTAAAAACAGAAAGTAAGTAATGCTTATCAACAGCATAAAATAAAACAGTACAGGACTAGCGCAATAATTATTACTAGCCTGTACAAGATTATAAGTTTTTATTTATCAAAACATAAACTTATAGGATAATCCTAATGTCCAAACATTACTAAATGTAAGATCGCCTAATGATTTTTCCGTACTAGATTTCATCACTTGTCTTGCGGGCCCACCCGAGAATTCCAAGCTTACCATATTGCTATCATTAATATTAAATTCTAATCCAAGAATGCCAATAAAGTTCCATTTACCAAATGACTTCTCCTTCTCATACTGACTACTTAATGCTTTACTAGCTTCATTCCATGCATAAGATAATACCTTATCATTTGTGCTACTACTGAATGGATTTACTAAATTTGTTTTTAGTTTGTATCTACTATATACTGCTCCAACTCCAAGCAATATTTTAATTCTCTCAGTAATGTGATAACCACCTAATAGTTTAAATTTTATATCAAACGACTTAGTAAATTCTATATTACTCTCTGCATTAGTTTTATTATCATTTGTCTGCTGAGTATTACTATCAGTTCCACTACTTTCTAGTTTTATTGTTCTATTAGAAACAGGAATTGAGAAGTCAATTTCCGGTCTTATAATCCAGTCATATATTTTTATGTTGTAAAATGCGCCCAGATCAATAGCAAATTGACATTTAGACACATCTTTGTATGTGCATAATTCCTTTATATTATTATCTACAAAACTGGAATTGTCTATAACATCTGAGACAGCAATATCTTCTTTTGCTTTTGCATCATCTGTCTTTGATCTATCATTATTTACTTCCTCTGATCTTATATAATAGTCATTACTATCTTTTATGATTAAATAATTTTTACTCCAGTTATCTCCTGAGATTTTTGGACATGTTTTTATTAAATTGTCATCTTTTTCTAATAATGTTTTGAAAATCGCACATGCATTTTCAGCTTTATGCTCCAAATCACAGTCACTATCACCATCGGCAAAATCAATTTTTGTTACATTTGATAGGTTATTATCTGCTAGTTCCTTTTTGACTAATGCTTTTAAAAGTTCATAAACAGATGCTGATATAATCTTTCTATTTATTTTAAATTTAACAGTTGGCTTAGAGAAGTTTACACCAAGTAATATACCAACTCCATTTCCTGTACATACTTTTGTGTGCGCAGTACTAAATATTGCAAATGACGTAGTTGCTAATAAACACAACGATACTAACTTATATTTTCTATTTATCATATTATCATAATCACATAAATAAGTGTTTCTACATTATCATTGTAATGCATAAAATGTAATTTCCATAACACTTATTGCGCAAAACTATCATATTAAAATAATTTATATTGTTTTTTGGCACTATAATGGAATAGAATTATATAAGTAACTATGTTAGTGTAGTATTTATTATTATTAAAGATAGTGATATTATACTCATATTATATTAATAATATTGTTTTTGAATTATTTCTAGAGGATTATAATTATGGTAAGCAAATTTAAACATTATCTTACTGATGAACAATTAGAGTATTTCAGATGTAAATTATTAAACTGGAAAGCAGAACTACTAAAGGAAAGTGAGGATGTGCAGGAACTATTAAAAGCTCAAAAAATAGAACCGGATATCATAGATTCAGCATGTAGCCTAGCAAATCAAACAATAGAATTAAGAACTAAAGATAGGTCCAGAAAGTTAATACATAAAATAGATATGGCATTGGAAAGAATAGATAATGGAACATATGGGTATTGCGAAGAAACCGGAGAACCAATAGGAATCAAGAGGTTAGAAGCAAGACCAATAGCCACACTATGTATAGAAGCCCAAGAACAACATGAAAAGAAAGAGAAAGAATTTATAGATGAGGATGATAACATGCCAACACCGGAATCAGAGTAGATCTTATCTGTACAAGTAGTGAATAGTCAAAGCATTATGAGTTAAAACAAATAATCAGTACTTGTACATCAAATTTTATTAGATGTGAATTTATAAATCATAATATTAATTTATACTACATACTACAGTGTAGTAGTTTTAGATATATTTATTTAATATTATAAATTTCTATAATCATAAACTATAACGTTTATTCTTTTATTGATGTGAATGATACACATACTAGTAATATTTTTTACATATTCAATACTAGTATTTATTATTATAAGTAATATTCACTAAAAATTAACTATTATACAGTATCCTATAATTGAGAAGTAATTAATTTACAATAAAAAGGGAAAATGAGTAAAGTAATAAATAAAATAATGATATTAACAATATGTTGTAGTAATTTACACGCAGTTGAATATCGCGAGAAAATTAATAATGCGGATGATATAATTAGATCTGAAAGTATTTGTAATAACACAGGATATTCAATAAATAAAAATACAAGTATAGAATATAATACAGAAATTAAAAAAAACAAAACATACAATTATAATAATAAAGTTGTAGAAATGAAAATAGTACAAAAAGAAATAGATACAGAGTTACAATCAGATGATGATGATAAAAAGGACATTATACCAAATTTGAAGAATAACACAAATGAAGGATATAAAAAGTTATTTAGTCCCGAATTAATAACAATAAACAATAATATAACATTTGATATATACCCAATATATAATAGACCAATACGAATACTGTCATTAGAAGGAGGAGGAACTAAAGGATATATACACCCTGCATTCTTAAAGATGTTTTGTAGAGATGCAGAAATAACAAATATAGGAGAATATTTTGATTTAATAGCTGGTACTTCAATAGGCGGTCTCAATGCTGCAGCATTTGCTAGTGGATATACTACAAATTATTGCTGTAATTTCTTTAGAGAAGAAGCTCCATGGATTTTTACAGTTCGTACGGTAAAAGATGTATTAACATTTAGTAACAATGCAAGTATTCCGTCACATAAACCAAATAAATTACAAATGTTTGGTATGGGATTATTTTCTAATCCATTTTATAAAGCAACGTCACACACTTCAAATTATGGACAGTCCAGATTACGTAATGAATTAACTAATCGTTTTCAAGATAAATTATTAACAGATTTAAACACAAAAGTATTATTAACTGCGCATAATTATTCAGAATATGCCCCAGTAATATTTACTAATGCTGAACTAGAAAACATGCCTGATACATATAGGCATATAAAAGTAGTAGATGCTCTGATGGCTACAAGTAGTGCTCCTATTTATTTCGATAATACTAAACTGAAACTATCACGTGATCCAAATGAACCAGCATACAATATAATAGATGGAGGTTTATTTCAAAATAATCCAAGTTCATTAGCTTATGCTGCAGCACAAATAATTTATCCATCAGCTAATAAATATTGTATATTAAGTGTTGGAACTGGAATGCAGAAAATAGGATTACATGTAAGTAGTCCAGAAAATGAACCAAGTAATACAGCATTATTAAAATTTACGAATCTTTATGAAATTGCTATGAAAAATTCTGAGATAGATAATGATATTTTATTTAAAGCGCTCAATAAAAGTAAAAACTCAAATGTAGCGTACTATAGATTTAATATCCAATTAGATAATAATAGGGACTGCAGTATTGATACATCAACTCCAGAATTCTTTGATTATTTAGATACGACAGTTGAAGCAAGATATAAAGAAGATTATGAAAATATTAAGCAATTTATGAATAAAATGAATGGTATAGAAAATAATGCAAAAATAGAAAATGATGATCTAATACAAATTAATAATATTGATGAATAAGATGCATAGTATGAATAGTGGACAAATAAACTCAAATAATAATATAGTACAAATTAATAATATATTGCAATTATGATATATTTCATAAGGGGTATTTGTATTAAGATGTAACTAATAATACTGTAGCAAAACATTTAACTCGTATTTTTGTTTTATTAGTTACATTAATTTATATTCCAAATATCATATTATTGTATCAATGAATCAAATAGAAAACAATAAAATATGTTATAATCGATTTTTTTGACATGTATTAATAATAGTATTTTTGTAGATTATTTTTTTGTATTCTGTATTTTTTTTAAAGATCTTAGATGTATTCCTAAAGAACCACACTCTTGTTTCATGTCTTTTAGTTCGAAATATTCACTAACAAATTGACTGTTCTGTTGTATCCATGATATTACTGTATTCTTCATAATACCTTTACCCTTTCCTGTTATTATTGTAGCATAATGAAACCCATATAAAATACATTTAGCACAAAATGTTTCTAATATATTGCTTAAATCACCATTAATATAATGTAAATCTATACTTGCTTCACTTCTAAAATATTTCTGTATCTTCCTATTAGCAATATGTGTTTGGTATATTTTATTATCCAAATTACTTATTAACAGTTGAGTGTTTACTAATTTGGTAACTTCTCTGTTTTTTATAATTCTTGGATTTTCTATTATACGCTCAAATAATTTGTCATGTCTTTTTGGTATTACAGATTTTTTATATTCTTCCCAATCTATATTATCTGACATCTTGTATGGTTAGATGTAATACAAACAAAACCCAGAATGAGTCGCGTTGGCTGCTACATTTCTATCCTGACCAATTCCACAACACATTACTGCCAATGCCATAACACCTAACCGATTTTATTATAACATAATTTTCGAATGAATAAAATAAACATTTTCTTAAATAAAATCATATGACACACTTATATATTATTACATTTAGAAATGCGTAGACAAAATATATATTAATAATAGATATTAGAGTAATGTAATAATCATAATATAATACAATACAATAACTGAGATGACTAATTTAATTGTTTATGAATTTAGTAAGTTTTTTATTTACTTGTAAATTTTCATCTCATACAAAGACCATATTATTTTTACAATGTAAAATTGATCATAAAAATATATGTAATTTTTTATTATCCTAGTATTTTTTTACAATAATTCAATATTACCTTTATAAAGTTTAAATTAAAATTATATCAAGCGAGTAATATTTATATTATAATTTAATACATTAGAACTATGCAGCAATAGAGAAATATATATCTTAAAATTATTATGAAAACTTTAAAAAATATATCATATATTAATGATTATTTAACGAATAAACAGTAATATACACTATGTATAGTAATAATTATTTTATTGGAGATCAGTTTATGAATATAAAGAACATAATTGCGACTGTGGCAATTACTACAGGACTTGGTTTTATAAATAGTAATTGTTATAGTGCACAAATGCTAAGTGATATGTTAACTTCAACAAAGAATCAAGTTCAAAACATAATTAAAGATCCTCAAGCTGCATTTCAAGGGATTAAACAAACTGTTCAACAAAATAAACCATTACACACTTTAAAGGATAAATTGCAATTTGTTGCACAACCTAAAGCACCTAATACTATTTCACAAACACAAACTGTTCCACAACCAATTCAAATGAAACAACAACATGTGCAACAACAACCACCGGTAAGTAATAATTTATCAATTGAAATACAACAATTAAGACAGACAGTAAATAATTTACAGAATAGAGTACAAGTTCTTGAAGGTTATGCTAAACAAATTCGTGAAACACAAATGAATTATACACCTCAATATGGATATGGAAACAACAATCAAAGACCTATACAACAACAAGTGCAAACTAATAAATCTCCAGTGTATACAGCAAATACACATAATGCACAATACCACCAACAAAATAATAATCAATATAAAAAAGGATGGAGTAATATTCCTAATCAACAATATGGTGCTCCAAGTAATATTACATACAATCAACAATATGGATATGTTTATAGGTAAAGAATATATTAGGACTGATACCAGTCCTAGCTTTTAAATTTTATTATTAGTTATTTAATTGGTGTAAATCTATACAATATTATATGTATTTATAATATAATATTACCATATTGAATGTAACAATTACAACAATTGTATAATTAAGTAATATTTTAAAATATAATTATACTTACATTGCAATAATGGTTAAAAAGTGTTACAATAAAACCATAATAGTTTAATAAATGTCAACTTTATGTTAAAACATTATGGATTTATAGTACAATTTATGCTTTTAGCCAGTGGTACTGCACTATGTAGTACTAAAGATTCTTCCAATAAAGTAAACAGAGATATTCAAACAAATACAGTAACAGATATGCAAACAAATACTATTACTGATACCAATAGTACATTTCATGATATACAAACAAATTTTCCTGAAAGACCTATATCGAATATAAATAACAAAAATAAAAACAATATAGTAACACCAATTATGAATTGGTTCGGAAGTGCGTATAACAATGACTTATCAATATCATGTTATAACGACCGATTGCGTGAAATAGATCGACTTAATAAAATAATACAAAATATGCAAACAACTACTAAAAATATTAATCCACCATTACAACCTTACGATAATGATAATGATAGTACTTTAGCTAATGCTGATAAAGATATAATAATTAAGTCATTACAAGCACAAAATAAAGCATATTATGAAACAATTCAAAAATTAACTGACGACATAAATAAATTGAGTGCTAAAATAAATCAAGTAAAAAATATTAATACACAATTAAAAATTGATAATTTCGCATATAAAGAAGAAAACAAATTACAAAGACATAATAGTAAAAGATTACTCAATTTGCTTAGAAGAGAAAGAAGTAATTCAAGGGCAAATTCAGTTAATAACTTTTCATTACGATCATTTAATAGTAAACCATATAACAAGAATATTAAATCATTAAGTAGAAATTATAGCAATAATAATCTTTTGGATTATCATGATAATAACACAAGTAGGAATATATCAGTAAATCAAATAATTAAAAATGAACAAGACACAACATATTCTGAATTACTTAAACCTCAGATAGAAGAAATTAAGAAAGCAAGCAAAAATAATAATGCCAATAGAAATACAAGCCAAGTAAAAAGTAGTAAATTGACTTATCAGGAGGAAGAGCAGAAAAATAGTGCTTTAAATATTCTTAACAATAAAAACAGTACTGGTAAAAATACAACTCAAATTATCAAAAAACTTGAAAATATACAAGATAATAATGCAAATAAAACTATAATAAAAACTGAGGAAGAAGCTAAACAAAAATTGGGAGATAATATTTTCTTGTTACAAAATGAGAATAAAATTAATATTAATATAGAATCAAATGTATTTACAGAAGGAAACAAAAAATTAACAAATCAAAGAATTTATAAAGAAGAGGAAAAATTTGAAGAATCCAGCAATATAGTAACTGATAATAAGATTAATATTGCAAACAATGAAAATATTAATATTATAAATGATTATGATAAAAAAGAAGACGATATTAATAATAACAATTATATTGCCGACAAACAAGTGAATGATATTAAAGAGAAAACTGATAATGATATCGAAATCAAAGATGCAAATGATAATTATATCGAAGATAAAAAGGTACTAAATAGTAATCTAAATATTAATCAAATAAATAATCTCAAAAGAAATTTATCTTTACAAAAATCAGATAATAAAATACTTAACAATAAGAAGATAGAAGATAATATCACTCATAAAATAGAAAACAATAATATAAATATAACTATGGATGATGGATTTTCTGCAATTACAGAAACTAATAGAGAAGATTTGGTAAGTAAAGTGGGTGATAAAATAAGTAAAAGTAAAAGAAGGAGATTAAATAAAAAAAATAAAAAGCAAAAAGATGAAGCCAAATTGAATGCATTATTTGAGACTTTTGGAATATCTAGTAACAAAAAGACAAATGATATCGATACAAATTATGACCAAGAAATACAACAATTGTTAAATGAGAAAGACCAAATTAAGAAAATGGGAGAAGTTGATTTCATAACAGTTGGAAAATGTGAAATGCGTATTGTGGAGCAAACAAACAATGCAGACAATTACGAGAAAATTTTGCGTAAAAATAAAGAGGATTTAGAAAACTTGATAAAAAATAAAAAGCAATGGTATTATGAGAAGGATTATTATACAAAATTTGCGTATCTTTTTAATATTTGTAAAATACTTAAAACTCAATATTACAATGATGTAATGCATGCAGGTAACAGTGAGAATAATTTACTTCAAATATCTCGTACCCTTAATACAGAGATAACAATAATTTGCGATTCTTCGCTATCCGATAATACAATCAAAACCGATGAAAATAATTCAAATAAAAATGGAATCGTATTTGATAATGAGCAGCAAGAGATTCAATGTATGAAAGAATTATATAATTTTTATAGGAATGAATTATTTAAAAATAACAACAAGGCTATTACGACTAATCAATTACAGACTATACAAAGTATGTTTAGTAATTTTTTTAAATCAATTACTGATCATAATGATTCAATAAATAATATATTAAATGATACATCACAAAATATTAAATCAATTGTAGAAACAAAATTTCTATTAATACCAAAATATTCAGAATATTTTTTGAATAAATTGTATAACTTAATGTTCATTGCAGCAAAAAATCCTAAAACAGTATCAGATGAAATAAAAACGATCATAAATATATTTTATAAGCAAATGGTAGCAATTCTTCGAGTATTAACTGATAAGAATAATAATGTAGCTACATATTCACAATTGATTAACAATACAATAACAGTTTTTGAGGGACAATTAATAAAGAACTATCACCAATTTGTAGATTTAAGTAATAAGATTAAGCAAAACAGTTCTAAAAATTTGGAAAAGAATCTTTTAAATATATTTGTTGGTAATGTATGTTTATTATTAAAAAGTGATGAAGATTATAATAATGCTGTTAGAAACGTTTTATCGGCACAACTTAGAGACGCACATCGTAACATGCTAAAAGATGATCCCGGTGTAAAAGATGGTAAATTCCTTGATATTGTTAATAAATATTTTACAGAAGAGAAATAAAAACAGATAATTAATCATCTAATACATCTTCTCATGATATAAACAATTATGGTGGTTACTAAATATTTAATTACTTAGTAACCTATTTTTCTGTAAAAATACTATAAAATTTATAAGAAAACAAACTCAAATATTTGTCATTTATCTATGGTATCATAAATATTCCCATGTAAAATTACAATACTACTCAAGATGTCATAGCTACAAAGAAATCCTTATTAGTTTTAGAGGATTTTAATTTATCTGTTAGGAATTCTATAGCATCGACTGGTGTCATTTGACTAAGAATCTTCCTTAATATCCACATCTTAGATAATACGGATTTGTCTGTTATTAGTAATTCATCTTTCCTAGTACCCGATCTATTTATATCTATTGCTGGGAATACTCTTTTTTCTGATATTTTTCTATCTAATATTATTTCAGAATTACCAGTACCTTTGAATTCTTCAAATATAACATCATCCATTCTTGATCCAGTATCAACCAATGCTGTGGCAATTATTGTCAGTGAACCACCTTCCTCAACATTTCTAGCTGCTCCAAAGAATCTCTTAGGTTTTTGTAATGCATTTGCATCAACTCCACCAGTCAATATCTTACCAGATGACGGGACAACAGTATTATAAGCTCTTGCTAGTCTGGTCAAAGAATCAAGTAATATAACTACATCTTTTTTATTTTCTACTAGTCTCTTAGCCTTCTCTAATACCATTTCAGTTACTTGAACATGTCTAGATGCTGGTTCATCAAAAGTGGAGCTTATTACTTCTCCGTTTACTGATCTGGCCATATCAGTTACTTCCTCAGGTCTCTCATCTATCAATAAAACCATCAAGTAAACTGCTGGAAAATTATTTGATATTGACTGAGCTATCGTTTTTAACATTACAGTTTTACCAGTCCTTGGTGGCGCTACAATTAATGCTCTTTGCCCTTTTCCTATTGGTGATACCAAATCTATAACTCTCTGAGTCAAACCACTTGGAGCATGTTCCATTGTGAGCATTTCATCTGGATAGATTGGAGTTAAGTTATCAAATGTAGTACGCCTTTTAGCAGCCAATACCTCTCCAAAATTAACCTTAGTTATCTTGTAAACAGCGAAATATTTTTCACCTTCTTTTGGTGGCTTTACTTGACATTCTATAGTATCACCAGTTTTTAATCCAAAATTCCTTATGAATGATGGAGATACATATAAATCATCTGGTCCTGGTAGATAATTTGACTCTGGAAATCTGAGAAATCCAAATCCATCTTGTAGAACATCAAGTACTCCAGTTGTAGAGATAGGAATATTATTTTCGGCTAATTTTTTAAGAATTGAAAACACTAATTCCTGTCTACGCATATTCTGAGGATTTTCAACATTATATGAAATTGCTAAATCCAATAAAGATTGTAGAGACTGCGATTTTAATTTTTGCATTACTATCTGATCAGATTGTGCAGCATTTGTATCAGACTGCACTGATATATTTTCTTTTTTAAGATCCATTATTTACCTTTTATATTTACTATGACATTAATGTGATTCTCAAACACTTTACTATTAATTTAATATAAGATTCTAGAAATTGATTGCTTTATAGTCAATTAATTATCTACATGGTTCATTGTTATTGTTTATATACTTTTACTACTTACAGTATATTACAACTCTAGCATTTTTCAAAACTATTATTATGCCCATAATTTATCAAGGAATTAACAGTGCTTGATGCACAACACAGTATCTTGTATAATTAATAATATAGGATTTTACGTTATAAATAAATAGTTTTTTGAGGAAAATATGAAAAATATTCATCCAGACTATCATGAGATTACAGTAAAACTAACTAATGGTCATAGTTTTAAGACTCGTTCGACATATGGTAAGGAAGGTACTGTAGTATCATTAGATATAGATCCATTTTCCCATCCGGTATGGACAGGAGAAGGACAAAAACTAGTTGATACAGGTGGACAAATTAGTAGATTTAATAAAAGATTTAAAGGTTTTGCAATTAATATCAAGTAAGTATTTATGTTATAAACATTAGCGGTACAAAGGAATAAATTTTTTGTATGAAGAATTGATTTATCATATGACTGCATTGAATTCTTTTGTACAGCATGAAGTTGGTACTTGTAATTAGTACTGCACACGATAGTGTCGTAGAACATCGCAATTGCATATGGAACAGATGATTTCATAGAAGAACATTGTATTAGATTAGATTTAGTGTCTATAGCATCTGATGGTGATTTTTCAAATATAATTCTGTATAAGCAGCTGGATTCTTCCTCCGGAAGGATCTTAAATAGTGATGTTCTGTGTAAATAAGTATTTGATTCATCGGAAGGAATTAATATTGATAATAAAGCACTATATTATTTATCAAACTTATATTATTCATAATTATTTTGATTTTATTTTGTTACCATAGATATGTTATTTGAATTCATATACATTGTATGTCTAAATTTATAATATAAAAAAAGATAACATGTTACACTAAATAGTATTAGTTGTTAAATAAATAATAAGATACTAAATTGAGAACAAAGTTTTTATTAATTAATGTTTGTTATGTATTTATAATAATTAATATTGAGTTAAACCGTAATAATTGTTTAGCTATGCCATCAGTAGCTAATAATGCTTCAGTTAGAAATGATGATAATAGTAAAGCAAATAAGAATGAGAATACAAAAAAAAATAATAAATTAAAATATACGTACAAGAACAATAAAGAACAAGATAAAATAGAGGATAATACACGAAATAATGACATAGTTGGTAAGAAAGATAATAATAGTGTAGAGAATAATGACGAAAATAAGAATATAAAAAATAATAGCGAGAATAATGAATTAAAAAATAAGTATAAAGTATTCAATATATCAAATAAACCTTTCGAGAATCCAATAAAAAACAATAAACAATTGTTAAATGATATTAGTAATAAAAACATTAATAAATTTGCCAATAGTAGTAGAAAGAAAGATAATAAAACAACAAATAAAACACAACCATTAACCAATAATAGTAAAGTTTTAGAAAATAATATTAATAAGTATTATGTTAATGATGAATATGAAAATAATGAAAAACATAATAACAAATCATCAACTAATAGCGATAATGTTTTTAAAAGAATAATTAATAAGATTTCTGGTAAAAAGAATACAGATAATGAATTAAAAAATAAGAAAAAAATATTAACAATAGTTGGAGTAGATGATAAGGAAGTATTGAATGCAATACATAATCAAATCACAGTAGAATTAGAAAATCCAACACAAATCGAAAGACAATTTTGGATTAAATACAATAAAAATGAGTTATATAAAATATTATACTCATATGGATACTTTGATGCAAAGGTAGAACCATTTAACAATAAAACTATAAAAAAATTTAAAATTAAATTAAATACAAAATATAAAATAAGTAAATTAAAATGTATATATGATGATTATAAAGAATATAAATCTGGATTAACAGTAAAGCAACTCTTTAATTTAGTAGACATTAAATTAAATACTGGATTTAGTACTAAAAAAGTATCTTCAGGAACTAGTAATTTAAGAGATTACTATAGAAGAAGAGGATTTGCTTTTGTTTCAATAGAAAAGCCTGATATTGAAATAGATTACAATAAGAAAACAGTAACAGTATTGTATCACATTAATTTAGGAGCTAAAACAACTATTAATGACACAATAATTAATATTCATTCAAAAAAAAATCCTGAATTATTAAAAAAATTTATAACAAATAGAATAACTTGGAAAAAAGACGATATTTATAATATAGATACCATTAATAATTTTAAAGAGGATTTAACAAAGTATGATTTGTTTGCGACAATAGAGGTTACCGCTAAGGAACCACTTCCTGATTATGATAATGATGTGCACACAACTAGATCAGATATTATAGTAACAGCTAAGGAAGCCATGTTACGAGAGATATCAGCAGGAGTAAAATTCAATACAACAAATTGGTTTGGATTAGAATTTAGTTGGAAGCATCATAATATAGATGGAAGAGGCTCTAATATTTCATTGACAGGTGATTTGGATAAGAATACTCCAAGTGCAATAATTAAACACAATATTTATGATATACTGTTTCCGAAACAATGTTTATCTACACAATTATTTGGCTTAATAGAAAATACTTCATCTTATAATGTTAGAAAATTTGGATCTGAGAGCATCATATCTCATCGTATAACTAGGCATTTAACCATAGGAATAGGCGGTCGTTGGGAGAAATCAAAAACATTAGATAAAGTACCTGAAAAGAAAAAACAGGGTGCTTATATTGATACTTTTGGAATACCAATTGAATTAAAATTTGACAATACAGATAATTCATTAGATCCCCAGAAGGGATTAAGACTTAGTTTAAATTTTACACCATATTTCTTAAATAAAACTAGATATAATGTAGTATTAGCTAAAGCCTCTACTTATATTGGTTTAAAAGAGCACGATGAATTACGAAACAAGTTTGTCATTGCTATTTATTCTAAATATGGAACTATGTTAATGGCTGATAACACAGAAATACCTAGAAGTAAGTATTTCTTCTCAGGAGGAGTAGATTCCATTAGAGGATATGGAAACAAAAAAATAGGACCATTAGGAAATAAAACCAAGAAACCCACAGGTGGCACATCAATATTTGAAATAGGAATAGAACCAAGGTTTAGGGTAAGTAATAACATGTGTTTGACTGCATTTATTGAAGCTGGTACTGTATTTGACAGAAAAAATACTAAGAATCTATTTAAGGATCTAATGTATGGATATGGTGTTGGATTAATATATTACACTCCAATAGCTCCAATTAGAGTAAATTTAGCATTCCCAACAAAAAGACGTAAAAACACTAAAGGTAGATACATTGACTCATTCTGTCAATTATACATAAGTATTGGGCAAGCATTTTAAAAATATATAGAAGCAAATACTATTGAATACTGGTTTAGGTATTGTGTTAATAGTGTAAATATTATACAATTGTTTATATATAATGAGACAATCATTTTGCAAAGATGCTAATACTATATTAGTTATATTAGTAGAGTAATTATATTACATAATTAAATGTATGTATATGTAATTGAATTTATGCATTATATTAACAATGCAGATGTGTGAATATAGTTGGATGAGTGTTTGTTATATCTTATGTTAATAATGTGAGTATATTACATAATTACATGCACAGTACTGAATAAACATGTCAAATGGTATTCGATGTATTAATTAATAATGCACTCATATATGGTTGTACAAATCTTTTAAATTATAAAAATGTTATTAATATCAATGTATTTACAATTATATTAATAAATACACAGTTTCCAAAATATAATTAATGTATTTATCTATACCGTTATTTAATAACTGTTTAAATTTTTCTGTACTGATTAATCCTTTTATTTTATTAAAATTTTCTTGGGTCTTATTATTAAATATGTCTTGTATGTCAGTAATACTTTGTAATATAATAATTGGCACTGTTATATTGTGCTGCATATAGTCTTCAGATTCCTCATAATTATTATATTTATAATCATTTAGATCATTTTGTATTTGATATATGATTCCAAATATTAGGCCAAAACTGGCGGATTTTTTTATCTCATTAAAATGAGTATTACTTAATCTACCTCCACTCATACATGAAAATTTAAATAATGATCCAGTTTTTAATCTGGCAATTCTTAAGTAATCTTCTATATTAAATTTAGTAATAAAATTATTGTTCGATGCCTTCGGAATATTATTTAATTTTAAATTATGTTCTAGATAAGCACCGTATGCAATATCAGTACTAGCTTTTATGAATTGATTCACTATGTATTTACTGTATTGTTTGTTGTTTAATATTTTTAATAAATTATTAAAAACACTTATTAATAAATAATCCCCTATTAATATACTGTTTTTATTCCCATACAAATAATTAAATGACTTTTCGTATCTCCTGGACGTACTGTTATCTATTACATCATCATGTAATAATGATGCAAAATGTGTTAATTCGACTATAGCTAGAATATTATATAATTCTTCTATATTATAACTATTTTTATTATAGTATCTATAATAGTAATACAATGACAATATTGATCTGATGCGTTTACCTTTATTATTAATTAAATATTGTATTTTGTCATAAAAATATATATCTGATATCAAGGAACTAATACATTGATTTACATTTTGTATGTCATTATCAATGTTTTGTTTGTTCGTTATTTTTTTTAAAATATCTCTTATAAATTCACTTAACATAAACATACAATAATAATTAATATTATATTCATATATTTTATCATTAGTTATTTACATTACAATAAATAAAATACTAGACTCGAAAATAGTATTGACTTATAATATTAATAAGTTGTTAAGTATTTAGTAGTGCTATAGATAAATCATGAAGAAGGAAGTAGCTGCTATTGATCTTGGGACTAGTACCATATGTGTAGCACTTGCTAGATGTGAGAGTAATAGCAATAAAAAGAAAGAATCATCAGTAAAATCAAATAGTAATATAAAAGTATTAGGAGCTGGGTATCAAATGACTAAGGGATTATCATATGGTACTTTGACTAATATTGAAGATTTAGAAGGAGTTTTGTTAAGTGCAATAGCAACTGCTGAAAAAGAAGCTCAGAAACGTATAAAACATGTTACGATAGCTTTACCAAATTGGGCTACAGAATCAGTAATAATGGATAATTCTATTAGTATTGGTAATACTCCGATTAGTGATGAGCAAATTAATAAATTAATGGATTTAAATAATTCCAAATATTGTCCACAAGATTCAACTATAATTCATATCTTCCCATTATCTTATACTGTAGATGATTCTGAAGGAATACGAGATCCAATTGGTTTATTAGGTAATAAGTTATCGACAGTATTCAATGTAATATCAGTGAAGTATAAATTGATAAATAATCTAACAAAGTGCTTAAATCAATGTGGTATTGTAATAGATACTTTTATTTGTTCAGCATATGCTTCTGCAATGGCTGTAGCTATGGATGATGAAATCCAATCTGGAGTAATGATTATAGACATGGGGGGATCAAGTACTACTATATCATGTGTTAGTGATAATGCTCTCCTATATATGGGTATAGTTCCAATCGGAGGATCACACATTACTAAGGATATATCAGTAGTACTTAGAACAAATAAAACTAATGCTGAACGATTAAAAATATTATATGGTATATCTTATAGTAATACTTTACCAATTCATGATGATGAGCAAATATTAGTCTCAAGTGTTGATGAGTTTGGAGAGGAACATATCCAGAATGTATCCAAAAGTACACTAGATTTAATAATATCTTCAAGATTAGATGAGCTATTTGATCTTATAAGAAAACACATAGAAGAAAATAACATTGACGAACAATATTATCAGAATATAATAATAACGGGAGGGGGTAGTCAAATTGCTTGTCTTAATGAATATATAAAGACTAGGAATTTATTCTTTGGATCTTCTGTTAGATTAGGCAAACCTATTTGTATTGCTGGTAGTAACGACCTTGTTAATGCAGCTTCTTTTTCAACTACTGCTGGGACTATACTTTATGAATTAAATAATAATCAATATAATAAGCAAGTAAAACAAACTGGTTTTATCAAAAAAATGGTTTCTATGTTTAAGAAGGGAATTTAATAAAAGCTAGGGAATGTATATAATATATTGTAATATTATTTAAATACAAAAATAGTTGGTTTTGGTATTTACTTTTTTATATAGTGTACTGATGTAATTTTATATATTATTTGATATAACATGGAATCTGCAGTTATATTAAATATCTCTATATGTATTATTGCAGATTTATTAATAGTTGTTTATTCTATTTTTTTTGTGTGGATAAAAAATATATTAAATATTTATACACACTATATGAATTTATGACTTTTGAATTTATATCATTTATTGTAATAATATTTATTTGGTTTTCATGAACTAATAACATGTATTATTATGATAATGTATTTTAAATAATATTACAGAATTATTCTGTATTAATAAATGATAGTATTGCGCATCGTTACTAATATGAGTTTTTCTATTTCTATTATTGTAATAAATACTATATCATATAAAAATGAAAAATGCAGTTATATGTAATGTATTTTTATAAAACTATCATATTATACTATTACTTCAGCATTTTTATTATTTATTTGTTTTATAACGACCACCATATAAAAAAGTGTTTAAATTAATTTGTATTACTTATACAAACAATCATATTTACAAACAAACATTTATATACCCCTTAGGATTATCAACATAGTAAATTGTCTATAATATCAAGCTATAAGTACTATACACTAATTCTAATAGTATTACTTTCACATTCTACATAAAATATTTCCTAAATAATAACGGTACTGGAAATGCATAATCGTCTCAATACTCTTCTTTGGTAATTTTCTTTTCATTAGAATAAGATGGTGCTGAAAGCGGGAATTGGACCCGCGACCTCTCCCTTACCAAGGGAGTGCTCTACCACTAAGCTACTTCAGCCTACAATTATATTATAAACAACATTTTAAATTAAAGCAATATGTGGAGTGAAAAATTAACATGTTTTAAATAAAATTATGGGATGCTTTATATATAAATTTTAGATATTGTGGGTATACTATGCCTAAGTTCAATTCAATTTTATATTATATATTTACTATTCCAATTTTTTATAATGATTTATATGCTGATTCTACTGTGCAAGAGAGTCAGGTACCACAAGAACTAGAATACTTGAGAAAAGAGTTGAAAAAGAATACGGAAGATGATCAATCTACTCAATCTCAAGTAAAAGAAATAGACAAAAAACAACAAGTGATAAGAGATACTATAAAGGAAATACAAAATAGTAATATGAACGTACAAAATGCACAGAAGAGTATTGCAGAAGATATAAAAAATACACAAACACAAATAAAAGATACTGCACACAATATGAAGGAAATAATAGACAAAGTGGAGAGCTTAGAAAAAACCCTAGCTACAATACAAACTAAAACTACAGAACATGATAAAAAAATTGAGGAAATAAATGAAAAATCAAAAAAAGTTGAAGATCAATTAACAAATACAGTTGAGCAAGTAAAAACTGCAATACAAGAAGAAATAAAGAGTGATGAAATACAAGTGTTAAAGGATGATGTAAATAACATTAAATCTCAAGTACAAGAAGTTAATTCTCAAATACAAGGTGTGAAAGAGAATGTACAAAAACATGAAGCCAACATAACTGAAGTAAATGCTAATATCCAAAATGTTAAGGAAGAAAACTCTAAAGTACAAAATGATGTTATTAATAATAAACAATCAATAGAGGAATTGTCAAAAGAAATAAATAATATAACGACAGGAACAAATAATAATCAAAATGAAATAAATATGCAGGATAATATATCAAATGCGGATAATAATAATATGCACCAGGAACAAATATTAGATCCTAATAGTAATAATGTGGTAGATATGCAAGATCTTGAAACGATTTCTCAACAAGATACTAATAATACTTTAGTACAAATGCAAAACTTAGAAAACAATTCCATGATTAATCAACAAGGACAATCTGTAATACCAGGAAAAAATATAACACCAATTTCTATTGAGCAGCATAGTGTAGTTCCACCAATAAATAATAGTGGATACAGTAATTTCTTAGATAATATGAAGCAAAAAATTAATGATATTAAAAACGTTGATCTTAATACAATTAATCAACAAATTGATAACATAAAGAATACTAATTTTAGTAATATTCAACAAATGATTAGTGATCCAGGTAATGTTATGCAAGGTATACCAAATATAATTCCTAATAAACAACATCATAATACACAAAACATACAACAGCCTCCTTCACAGCAACTCAATGCTTCAGATATACAGCAACAATCACAGCAACCTAATACACAAGTAATACCAAACACTATAAATAACATCGTACCCCAATATAATCAACAACAGAATCAGGAAGTAATTAATAATATAGTACCAGTTAATAATAATGTACAAAATGAACCAGTAATGATAGATAATAATATAGCTAATAATAATGGTGTATTAAATAATCAACAGGACATTCAGCCTATATTAAATACAAATGAACAAAGTAATAATGAACTCGTCGTAAATACTACTGCAGTAAATGATAGTAATAACACAATTGATCCTATTAATATACAAGACAATAGTGTTTCCAAAGCTGATAATATAGGTGTAGATAGTAATACTAATACGCTAAATAATAGTAATGTACAAAATAGTAATGATCAAAATAATAATGGACCAATAAATAATAAATTACAAACTAGTAATCCTAATATAGCAGATAATACTGATCAACAAATTACTAGTACACAACAAGTTGGCAATATTACAAATCAATTAAATAATATTGATGATAATACACAAAATAGCAGTTCTAATGTTGCAGCGAAAACTGATCAACCAGTTACTAATACACCAGTTGGCAACATGCCAGATACATTAAATTCTCAAATGCAATCAAGTAATATTATAAACACGAACAATAACAACTCAGATATTGCAAATAACACTGATGTAATAAATAACAACACACAAGTAATGAACGATACAAATAATAGTAATGGAATAAAAAATACTGAATCAGTAGTAAAAGGGACAGACGAGAATATTCCAAATAACACTGATACAATAAGTAGCAATGAGCCTGCAGTTGATAATTTAAATAATAATATCAATACAATCACAAATAATGCTGTAAATAACAATATTAATGGTAGTAATAATACTAATAATGTAAATACTAGTTCACAAGAACAAAATAACACACAAAATCAAAATGAGAATATTAATCAAACATCATTAGTTATTGATAATCCACAACCTAATGTGAATAATAAATCAAATAATGATATAAATACGAATAGTGATAATCAAATAAATAGTACCAGTTCTAATCATGATATACATAATAATGTAACCATGCCGGATACACAAACAAGTGTAAACAACACAGGTGTCACAACTGATTCTGAACAAAGTAATACTAGTTTAGAAACAGCCAATACACAACCTCTACCTGATATAAAATTAGAACAAAATACCTCTGCACAACTTGTCGATCAAAAACAAAGTGTTAATACTCAACCAAAACAGAATAATACTAATGTCAATGAAACAACAAAAGCAAATAATAATCCAAACAATGACAAACAATTACTTATAAACACATGCAATGGGACAATGGCACTAAATGCAGACGAACTCTTCAAAATGGTAAAGAACAACGAATTGAATGTACAGCCAATGTCATGTTTGTTAACTAAACGTGATAAAAATAATATACAAGTAAATAATGTAACACAAAATAATACGAATCAAGTAAATAATAATACAAATTCTAGTACAAAAAAGGAAAGTAGCTGGTTTTAAAAAAAAAGATTATAGATTTGTAAAGCAAAGTAAATTATATATATAAAAATAATATTGGTATTGGTAATATACCAGTATAGCAAATATATAAAAGAAGTAGGCTAATAAAGCCTATTTTTATATATATGGTATAAATATACCACAATAGTTCTATTTATCAACTTAATAATAATATTGTAATTGCAATTAATAAAAGCTATGTTTTGTAATAAGTGAAAATAATGTAATCACATTAGATATATTAGAAAAAAGGAAAGTAACGAGTATTGTTTGTATTAATTAGTCTAAATATTTACCAAAAAATGAAAAGCATTTTTATGTATGTATAGATTGTAATTAATATATCAATGTATGGGTAGATAAAAAATATTTTTTATTTTAATTGAGAAAATATCTAATGCATGTAAATTAAATTTTCAAATTTAAAAATTTATTAAGATAAAATTATTTTATTTTGTATTTACAAATACTGTTAAATATTTTATTCCTGATATTATTGCTATGATAGAAGAAATCCAAAGCAACACTTCTCCTAATATGATTCCTTTACTTACTGATATTATATTAAAAAACAGTATTATAGAGATAGATATCATTTGAGTAGCTGTTTTACATTTAGCTATGTATGATGTTTTGAAGCTCTTACCACTTGTTGATATTGTGTTCCTTAAACTTGTTATTATTAGATCTCTACATATTGTTATTGATGAGGGTATTATTGCCCACTTGGATACCATATCGAATCCTATTATACAAATTATGGATATGAAGACTAGAATTTTATCTGCCATTGGATCTAATATTTTGCCTAGTTCTGTCGTTTGATTATATGCTCTAGCTATGTATCCATCTAAATAATCTGTTATACAACATAATGTAAATATAGATAATGACAAAAGTAATCCTAATCTTGTTTTTAAGTAAAAACCAAATATAAAGATTGGTAACATTAATATTCTAGAGAAAGTTAATATATTCGGCACATTTAATACTTTGTTGGTTTTCTTCATAGAACAATTGTAGGATTTTAATATTTTTATTGTATAGCAATATATACATTTTTAGTATAACATAGGATAATAACAATCCAACATTAACTACTTTTTATAAAAATTTTGTTATAATGGAAATTAATATTATTAAATGTATAATAAAATACAATCAAATTATGTTAATATTTGATAATCATTGTGTTACTAGTATAAAATATCCACAGATCCATATGTTTATAATTACACAGTTTCATCCTTAAATTGTCACATATTTGCCTACAAAAATTATCATTAATTCGCCTATGGGCTTTTTTTAATGTTTTTATTATAAAAGAAATATTGTTATCCTATTAATGAAAGGTGATGGATTTTAGGTTTATATAATCTCTTAATTATTGTGCCGTGATGTTATGTAATATTATATCCTTTTGAGTTTTTTATTATATTTTGACATATTAATATTTCGCATGTAAAAGATTATTTGCAAATATGATTATTAATTAAATATAAAAATTAAATAAACACATGATGTAAAATTAACGAAAGTTGGAATATTTAATAAAAAATGTTACAATTCACAGTGTTGTTGATTTGTTGCAACACTATGATATCAAATTACGTCTGGGGTTAATTATGCTTTAATTTACTTAAATTCCAAAAGGATTTTATTATAAAATAATTGATTATTGAAGAATATTATTGTTAATTATTTTATAAATATTGAATAATATTTAAACAAATTAATTAGGTATCAATAACATTTTTAGATAAAATAAACTTATGCCATGCAATAATGATGTTAATATGCAAAATACACTAATAAAAAGTTTTTTGGCAGTTTTTATATTGGTTTGCAATGCTTCATATTCTGCAATAACTTTTGAGGTAAAACCTGGTAATGCTAATGTAAAAACTCAGAATAAAAAACAACAGCAAAAAGGTAATAATAATAAAAACACGATATTTTTTAAATATAACAAAGACAACAAGGATTTGAATGATGTTAATAAAAATGATAAAAATAAATTCAATGCAAATAAAACAAAACAAAAAGATGATAGTAATACAGTTGATGTAAATACTTTTAAGTTCAAGATTTCTGGATATGCAACATTTTGTGGGGCTGGGGTCGCTAATAACAATGTGTACTACGATGGTAGTAATGTACCAGAAAGTATAAAAATAGAACAGGCACCAAATGAAAAATCTATAGTAAAATATGATGCTAAAACAAAAGCAGATAAAGATGGACTAGATCTTATAGCTGGAGAGGCAGCAATAAAATTTAATGCCGATGGTGAAACTGATACATTTAAATATGGTGCATTATTAGAAGTACAAGCTGAAAAAGAAGATATAGACATAGATAAAGCCATTGGATATGTAGAAAATGATCAATTTGGTAAAGTCCGGTTCGGTAATTTTAAAGGTACTGATAATGATTTTGTATTCAGTGGTCAAAAGTTATTATTGGCAAACTTCGGAATAGATGGAATAATTACTTCACAATTAGATTATGCTACTGGATGTCTAAATCCTCGTTTCCCAATAGGATTTGCTAATAAACAAACAAAATTCGATTACTGTAGTCCTGATTTTGCTGGCTTTAAGGTCGGTTTTTCATATACTCCTGACGCAAAGCATGTTGGACATGCTAAAAGGGATCGTACGATAGGAGATAAGAGTGCAGGTAATAATAATCTGTATGCTAAAGGCAATGGGGAAGAGGAGAAACCATGTGGTCATCACAATATAGCTGTTGGTATACAATATGGTAATGATTTTGGTAATGGTTGGAAAATAAGAAGTGGATTAGTATTTATAACAGAACGTACACAAGATATAACAACTAATTGTTACTCAGGGGAAATCAATAGTGAGACAAAACCAGAATCGAAGAAAATAAAACTAAATAATGTTCAGTCGTGGATAGCTAGTTTAGAAATAACATATAATAAATTAACAATAGCAGGAGGATACTACAATTCTGGAAAATCTAGATTACCTAGAGCAGAAGAGTACACCAATGATGATAAGACAACAATAATAATACCCGCGTTTATGTGTGATAAGGATGGTGATGCTGGATATGCATGGAATATAGGCGCTAAATTAAAAATTACAGATAAATTTGCATTAACTGGAGTATATCATAATACATCTCGTAAGATTACTAAGACTGAGAAAGCAAGAGCACAAGTATTTACAATAGCTGCAGATTACGAAATCAATAAAAATTTTGCATTATTTGGAGAAATTGATGTATTAAACAGTAAATCTTCACCTTATGCTTGCACACTATATAACTTAAATCAGAAAGAAAAAGCTAAGAATGCTCTTATGATTACTAATTCATTATTATTCTCCGCTGGAATGAAAATATCTTTCTAATTGTTGGAAGGGAATTGATTGGTGTAGTATTACTGTGTATTCAATAGTACTATTGCCTTTGATTTTATGATAGATTCATTACTTAGTCAATTTGTTGATTTATTACATTTGTTACCAAATATACTGGTATCGTTACTTAACTATATTTTTTGTGTATTTATAATAGTCATTGTTGATAAGCATTTTAAATATGTTGGTTTATGTTGCTATTTAGTATTATGTGGAATTATATCAAATGTGCAAGTATTATATCCAGTTAAATATGAATTAATAAATTTAACTACTTTACTTGGTAGTTTCGTATTTTCTACCAGCTTTTTAGTGACAGATATTATAAATAGCAAGTATGGTAAAGACAATGCAATGAAATCAATATTTTTTACTTTAACATTTGAGATGTTTTTTGTAGTAAATATGTTATTAACTATTGGACATACAAGTGTATCACAGAATGAATTAATAGCACTAGGAATGCAGGATAATGTCAGATCTATTAATACTGTATTCCTACCAATACCAAGAATACTCATTGCCTCATATACTTCATACTTTATTTCCCAATCAGCAGAAGTGCTCTTATTGAAAAGAGCTAATAATAGTATTATTAAACATAATATAGTATTATTTATATCTACAATATTATTAGATAATATCGTATTTACTATTTTGGCTTTTTACTTACTAGCCTCACAACCAGCTTCATGGAATGAAATATTACAAATAATTACATCTGCAATTGGTATTAGAATGCTATGTAATTTTTTAAATACTTTATTTTATAAAATAACATGTAAAAATTCTTAGAAATAATTGTATAATTGCTAGCAGTTTTTATATTAATTCTTAATAAAATAGAATTGGCTTTTACATTAATTATTGTATAATCATAGAATATAATAATAAAATATGTTAGTATATATATAAGACATAGTAAATAAAATTATAAATGATTCCATTTAAATATTATATACAAATTTATAACAGATACTTAAAACTGGCAATACAAAACAAAAAGCAAAATATAGAAGAATGGTTTAATAAATCCAAAGATGATAAATATAAATACTTCAATCCTGATAAAGAAGAAAATATAGTGTACGATAACTCAGATAATATTGTTAGTGGTATATTTAAAGTTACTGAGATTGGATCAAATTCTATAGATAAAGTATATTGTAAAGATATGAATAGACAATTGCACTATAGTAAAGGTAGATTAAAAACAATATATAATACTTTACAATCAATATTTAATCAACATTTTAGTAACTTTTACTTAATGAAAAATACCAATAAGAGTATAGAAAAATTAGCTGATGATATTAATAATATAGTAAAAAAAACTATATTATATTTCTTTTTAGCAATGCCAATATTGTTTATCATTATATTATTATTCAGTGGTATTTCACTTGTTACATATAATTTGCCAACTGAAGCAAGTAGTACAGTAACAAATATTCCATCTCCATCAAGTACAAATTTTGATAGTATATTAATTTTTAGTATTTTTGCAGTAATAGGACTATATTTAATAGTTACAATACTCTTTACATTATTATTTAATGCAGCTATGTTTGTATGTTTATGGAACTTTGTGAATAAAAATACAAGAATAATAGTAACAAATATAGGATAATCTACTTGTATTATTATATACACATGGTGTATATAAATAATATTTAAAACAAAAAATATA
>CACYBM010000034.1 GCA_902772645.1 uncultured Pseudomonadota bacterium
CAAAATCTGGCATTGATACACGTTCAGGGTTTAAAAATCTTTCGAATAATAAAGTATATTTTATTGGATCTAACTCAGTAATGTGTATACACCAAGCTATTATTGATCCTGCACCAGATCCCCTACCAGGACCTACTGGTATTTCATGATCTTTGGACCATTTAACGAAATCAGAAACTATTAGAAAGTATCCACTGAATCCCATTGATTTAATTACTTTCAATTCATAATCAAATCTACTAGTATATACTTTTTTAATTTCTTCAAAATCCTTGTTTATATTACATTTATATTGTTTTACTATCTCTAGTTTCTCTAATAATCCTCGACGTGCTTTGTTCTCTAATATATCATCTTCACTTATGGATAAATCACCATCTGTAAATCTTGGCAGCATGGGCTTTTTTTTCTCTGGCATGAAGTGACATTTTTGTGCTATCCTGTAAGTATTAAGAACAGCTTCTGGAATATCTTTAAATATCTCATACATTTCATTAGAAGATTTTAAGTAATGTTCTTCTGATACTTTTCTTCTATCTTTAACACTAATATATGTACCATCAGCTATACATAATAAGGCATCATGAGCAATATGCATTGATTTATCTAAAAAGAAAACTTCATTTGTAGCAACTAATGGTATTTTGTTATCTATTGCATAATTAACAAAAAATGCCTCAGTAGTCTTTTCGTTGATTTCATCACATCTTGATAATTCTATGTAGAAATTTTCTTTAAATATATCATGTAGGCAATCCAAAGTATTCACTGCCAAATCTTTTTCTCCATTTATAAATAATTGGCCTGCTACTCCCAATCCGGATCCACTTAATAATATTAAGTCTTCATAATGCAGGGATAAGTCCTTTACAGTAATACATCGTTTTTCTGTATTCATATTAGAGTAATATGCAGTCATAAGTTTCATTAGATGTTTATAACCACATTCAGATTTACAAATAAATGTTAATGGAGCTATTTTATTGTTTATATTGCAATCTATTGTAGATCCTATAATAGGTTGTATACCATGCTCTTTGCATTTTATTGAAAACTCTAATACTCCAAACATATTATTAGTATCTGTTATTGCAACTGCTGGAAATCGTTCTTTCTCACATTGTGTTATTAAATCAGAAATTTTAACTGCTCCCTCACATAAAGAGTATGCTGAATGCAGTCTTAGATGTATAAATGGAATTCTCATATTATGATATGAAGTGACTAGTACACTAATATACTATATTTTACATTAATAATCTAGATAATATACAGTTTTTTAAATAATGATATTATATTCATCATTACTAATAAATTATAACATAATCACAATATAAATCATTAATATAATAATAGTATTTAATATACAATATGTTTTATTAATTATTTATAAAAAAAGAACATTAGGTATACATAGATACTATTACTATATCTTATAGAGAAATTTGTATTAACATTTTTTATTATTGGTAATACTATTTGTACTTATTACAATTTATTTATTAATCATCATCTGAATCACTATCGAATTCTAGTATTCCATCTCCAAACCAATCTAGTCCGTTTAGCAACGCATTACCACACAAATATGACACACTACTTATTTTCTTAGATACTAATGATGCTGCATTTCTTAATTTAGAAAATAATTCAGTAATATTTTTATCTTGAAAGTGTTGGGCATCAGATAATTGCTTTGCAATAACATATAACAGCGATTTTTCTGTATTTATTGATAATAAACTACTTGTAGAGCTACTATTATCTTCATAATCTGCATCAAATCCGTCTGATTCAAGTCTTTCTAATGTCTTATATTTTCTTGCAATTAAATTCGTTGTATTAGTAGCTAATGAATCATTACTATCTCCTGATTCATACCTACACGATTTATCATATTGTGCATTAGTAATATTGCTATTGTTTTCATGTATATTACTAATATTTGTTGCATCTCTAGTATTTTCCATATCTGATGTATCATTGGTAATAATATTTTGATAGTTTTCTGGTACATTTATTACTGCTGACTGACCCGCTTTTACATAACTATTACTTAATGTAAGTAATGATAATGTAATTATTAAAGCTTTGTAAAATTTCATACTAATTCATTAAAAAAGTTCGATTACATTGTCATTATATCACATCTAAATAACAAGAAAACTATTAATGTTCTGCAAAAACTTTTAAAAAAGAAATAATGATACCAAATCCGAAATTATATTTCAAGAAGTTAATAACACTTATAGTAAAAGAAAGTAACACATAATAATGTAAGGTCATAAACATAAAAAGTAGTAAGATATAAACAACTTATATCTTACATACACTATATTATTAATTCTTCGCAAATAATGATGAGAACTTATTACTTACTTTATTTTTTACATCACTAAATAGTCCTGATACTGGTTTTACTATTTCTTTTAATTTAGGTTTCAAAGATTTTAGACAAGATAAAAACCCACCGTCTTTTACTACATCATTATCATCTGTTATTGTATTTTGAATGTTTTGATTATTTATTTTACCTAGCAATTCTGGCTTGTCAATTACATTTTGGACATTTGATACTTTTGATAATAATGGCTTATTAACTGTATCAGGAACTATATGATTGACTGTATTATCATTCGGAAATGCTGTTTGACCAACTGTATTATTTATAACACTTGGATTATTAGGCAATTTTGGTGTATTAAATACATTGTTTGTAAACATTGAATTACTATCTTCTGTCTGCAAAATCGGTTTATTTATTGTATTATTCACAAATGCTGGTTCTGTAATTATTGGTGTATTTATTTCATTTTGTCCAATTGTATTTTGTAATATTGGTTTATTCATTGTGTCGTTCATATTAAATGGTGTACTTACTTGATTTGGATCTATATTTATCTTATTTGGTATTATTGGTATGTTCATTGTATTTGGATTTATTGGTTGATTAAATTTGTTCATATTATTTACCATATCATTATTTTCATCTGGCATTACTATATCTGGTTGTACTTGTACAAACTTTTGTAATGGTAGATCATCTTTTTGCAAATTTATATTTTGCTGTACAGGAATATTATTGTCAGTTTCTTGTTCATTATCATTTCCCGATTCA
This sequence comes from uncultured Pseudomonadota bacterium, assembly GCA_902772645.1. Taxonomy (GTDB): domain Bacteria; phylum Pseudomonadota; class Alphaproteobacteria; order RUG11792; family RUG11792; genus RUG11792. Next base: position 3,119 of record CACYBM010000034.1, read on the forward strand.
TTTACATTTTGTGGAACAGGTATAAAATTTTGCTTATCGTTATTCACTGGAAATTCATCTTGATTATTATCATCAGATGTATCATTTATGCTTGGTTGAGTAGGTATAGTATTTTGTGTATTGGTATTTATTGGTGCATTACCATTTTCGTTCGTATTTGGTTGTACAGGTATACTATTTACTGGTATATTATTTAGTAACGTTTTTAGTTTATCTTCTGTTGGATTATTTTCTTTGTTATCTTCCTCAGGCTTGTTTGTATTGTCTTGAGTATCATTTTTATCTTCAGGTTTCTTTTCAATTTGTTTTAATTTTTTATAATACTCAGTTTTATTATCCAATATTTCAGAAAGGAACATGAATAATTGACCAACAGTAATATCACGTTTATTTGCAATCCTATCTAAATCAAATATTTTCTTTTTTGCTGATGCATCCATACCAGTATTGATAATGTCATCAGATATTTTATTATCTATCATTGAATGACATAATATTACATTAATAATTTTATCATCATTCCTAATTTGTTTATTTATATTCATAAATTTCAATACTTTTTTCACTTTCTCTACATTAGCCTGTGTTTTCAGTTTATTATTATTATATTTGTGAAATACTTCAGACATTAATATAACTAAATCATCTATACTTGCAATCTTTTTTATATCTTGTTGTTTCAATGACTTAATAATATCCTGAGCATTCTGATTAGCTTTATGTGGTATAAGATATTGTATTTGCTTTTCACTCAATGAAAGTTTGTTCTGTAATGCATCCAACAAATTTTTCACATTAGAATATTCCACAGTATTAGTACTACTATTTTGAATACCGCTTGCTGTACCTGTTTGAATACTACTTTGTGGCTTATTATTGTTTATTACAGGTATTTTATTATCATCTTCTTTTGGTGGTATATTTATAATAGGTGCATTAAGTATTGCTTTTTTGCATGCCATTTTAATGCTATCAGCATCATAATTTTTCAACGACAGCAATTCTATTACTAAAGGTTTAATATCTAATACACCATTGCCCACGTGAATAACAGGCAAAGAGATTTGTGTTATCAATTCGTATAATCCTTTATCATTCTTAATACATTCAATTAACCCATCAACATTGATTTTATCATTTGAATCATTCGTTACTATTTTCAAAATAAGATTTTTTGCAGTAACTGGATTAATATTTGTAATAAAATTTAGTGCACCACCAATTCTAGAGCTTTTGTTATTAGCAATGTTTTGTATAGCAACATTTTTTACATCTTCCGGTTTCATTCCATTAATACGTTTTATAAAAGCATTAACAGTCATATTCTGTTCATTTGGAAATATCTCCTTAATAACATCAGATTTAGCAATGTTATGTAGATGTTTTTGAGATTCACCAAAACTCTCCCACTTTTCCAATGATATCTTATTTAAGGCATTCTCTATTAATTTTTCTTTTTCTACTTTACTTAATAATGTTTCAGTCGTTTTATCTTCATTTGTATGTTTCAATACATCTTGCTGTGAATCTATACTTTGAGTATTTGGTTTTGGTATATCATTGGAAGTATCTAATGGAATATTTACTCGTTCAGGTGTAGTAATATTATCTACATTTTGATTGTTCAACACAATAGGTTGATTATTATTAGTATTATCCATTACTGGATTATACATCTTTTGCATTACTCCATTATTATTAGTGTTCAATACATCAGACGACAATTTATCTGGCATCTGCTCTGCATTTACGTATGGTAATGCTATGATTATGCTAGTCAAAAGCTTATTAATTTTCATATAAGTACTCCTTATAAATAAAATAACTATTATCCTATTTGTAATTATTATAACATATTTTAACGAATTATTAAACAATAATTTCTATAATAATGAAAAAAATAATATAACTAGTGTAATATTAACACATATTAATCAATAGGATTTAAATAACTGTAATTATTATACTTTTGCTATTATTTTATTTGATTTTCAAATATGAATTATTAATACTACTCGTTAATTTAATTTCTATAATACAAATGAATATTTGTAATTATAAGTTGGTATTTATTTTGATATGACAAATTGTGCCAAATAATATCCTTGGTATTGTTTTTATTATTTGTATTTTCACTCTGACTATTTTTTAAATGATTACCAATATTATATATAGCATCATTATGATTTACAATTTTGTGTGTAAAATAACAAATTAATCCTATAAAATTTGTATAAATATTACATGTTTGCATTCTCAAAGCATTACCATTTGTTTAAGTGTTTAGAATTTTTATATTCATGATTATTTATTTTATTATACTTACATTAATAATATACGATATTTGTATTATTTCTACTTATGATTTCAAATAATTAAGATATATTAATAAAAATAATCTCTAATTTTTTTAGAAAGTATTATAAATTTTATCTCCTATATAACAATAAATAAGTTTACTAAGTAGAATAAATAATATTTAAATATAAACTTTGTATAGAAAACATGAAAAGTTTTGATAAAGCAATTAGTGAATTGCTATTAATAGCTACTATGATAATATGTAGTACACAGTATGTAGAAACATCTATTAAAGAGATTACTTTAAATGTGACAAAGTATTTCTTGATAAAATGTGGAGTTATAAATGATACAACTACTGATGTTATGACTAATAATGATTTTGGCAAAATATTTTATCCATTAAATGCAACTGGTGATGAATAGATATACAACTGCAGATAATAATTTACAAGGAACAATGCCTAATTACACGCATATAATATATCAAAATAATTGTAAGAAAAACCCAGAAAATACTAATTCAAACGAAATGAGTGGACAGATGAATATAAATTAAATCCAGATACTACTTATACATGTTATAGTAAAACCAACTACTTCCCAAATTTATATTGGGATGAAGCATCACATAAGTATGCAGAGAGTGGTAAAAGTAAATATCATTTTGAAGATCCAGCTAATCCCATAGTATTTGATGATAATAAAATGTTAACACTAAATACAGATAGTGAATTTTCTAAGTATGATGTACAATTATGGGACCAATGTTTAGTCAAAAATGGTAAGTATAGTTTTAACACATTTGTTAATATATCAACCAATAAAGATAAATATACTGATACAAAATATAATGGAAGATTTATTTATGAATGGTAAAACGTATCATAAGAATGGATTATTAAACAATATGTCAGGTACATTATATGTTTGATTAATTGGTAATAAAGATGTAAGAATGAGTAAAGAAGGAATAACTAACGTTTATTTATTTGTTGATAATACTAAGTGTACCAAACCTATAACAGTACCAAATAGTGTTGAAAAAGTATATTGTGAACAAAATTCTCACGTAAATATGGTAAAAGAAAATAGAAAAGAATTAGAAATTAATGAAATAAAATAATCAGAAATTAATGCAATATAATGAGAATAGGTTGTTTAGGAAGAAGAAAAAGCATGTAGAGATAATGATATACAACCTGAATGCAATGATGAAGATGGAGATGATATAAATAATGTAAATGGGAATGATATAAATGATGGAGATGAGGAAGATGCTGGAGATGATATGGAAAAAAAACAATTCATCTGAAACAGATAATGGATGAAGGACAAACATCTCCAGATGAAGAAAAATAATGAAGCACATACACATCCATGACAAAGATAAATAAATAGAATCCAAAGTAGCTAAACCATAAAAAAACCATCAAAAGAAATAAAACAATAAGTGTAATAACAATTAAATAAATAGAGTAGAGTAAAACACTTTGAGTTGTGTTTTGTTACTTATGTAGTTTTTATTTATGCTCCATATTATATATTTTTCAATAACATATTACATGTTAATGACAGATACATTTAAAATACTTATTAATATCATATTTATATGGTATCAATAACTTGTGAGTATTTTAAATACCTCTTTTCATGACATATCTCTCACTCAACTATTCTAACATCTTTATATCAATTACTATCTTATTTTATTAATATTAGCTATGCTATATAATATATTATTACCAAAGTTCCAACAATGTCTATACAAATTATAATAATATTTTAATTTACATATTACTTAATCTTATATCTTTTATTATAAAAGTTAATCCAAACTTTTCACTATAACTTATTTGGCCAATAATGTCATATAAAGCATCAGTATTCTTAATTAATATTTTAATAAATTCTATGTTCAAATTTGTATTAAATAACATACATTTTGTCCGGTATTTTCCAATATAGAATCTAATATATTTATCTTCTTTTATTTGCAAATTACCTAATGTTATGCCAAGAAATCCAAATAATGGAAAATCAAAATCTGTACCAAATGGCTCTAATACTTTTAGCTTATTAAATATACAAAACAAATCTTCATCATGTGGCAAAATACAATCTACATTTAGAAACGACTGAACACTACTGGGCATTACGTCATCTAAAAAATCCACAAATTCACTTATATTTTCTTTATGAATTGATAATCCTCCAGCTTTTTCATGACCTCCACCCACCAATAATATGCCTCTTTGAACTGCTTCGTTTATTATTTCTCCTACGTGTAATCCTGGTATTGATCTTGCAGAACCTTTGCCAAAACCTTTTTCATCAAATGATATAACAAACACAGGCTTGTTAAATCTATCTTTTAATTTGCCTGCAATGATTCCTATAACGCCTTCGTGCCACATGTCATCGTATACACATATTGCTTTCTTATTATACAATTTCTTGGAATAGATAATATCTAGTGCTTGATCAAATATTTCTTTTTCAATACTTTTTCTTTTCTCATTTAATTCAATTAATTCATACGATATACTTGTTGCTTCACTGTAATGATTTGTCATTAGCAATTCAACTGTTTTATTTTGTTCGCCTAATCTTCCAGATGCATTTAGTACAGGACATATAGTAAAAGCAATATTTCCAGATGACTGTATTCTTTTAATATCTAATGAATGAATTAATGCTTTAATGCATGGCAAATACTCTTTTTGCTTAATTAAATACTTAACGAATGCTCTGTTTATACCAATCAATGGTACTAGGTCTCCTATTGTTCCTATAGCTGATATTGGTACTAACTCAATTAAATCTAGTTTTTTATAATTATGTAGTAACATGTTTCTATTCAATGCTATAAGAAACATAAATACTACACCTGCAGCACACAAGTACTTTATTTTAGCTCTATCTATTTCATTTTGGTCTACTCTATTTGGATCAACCACAGCTATCGCGTTAGGTATTTCCTTTAGTAATTGAGGGTGATGATCAAATATTATTATATCTATTCCTATTTGATTAGCATATTCTACTTCATTAATAGCGCCAATTCCAGAATCAGTTATGATTATAAGATTTACATTATTTGACTTTGATAAATCTATAAATTCTTTATTTATACCATATGAGCCATTTAATCTATTTGGTATAAAAAATTCAGGATTTAAATTATAGAACTGAAGTGCTTTAAGTAATAATGAAGTAGAAGTCATCCCATCTACATCATAATCACCAAATATTAATACTTTTCCATTATTCAATATTGCTTGCGTAACTCGCGATACTGCCTTATTCATATCTAGTATTAGTGATGGATCTGGAACTGTATTTTTTAACTTACAATCTAGTAATGTATTTATTAATTCTACTGTATCAAATCCTCTATTAACTAAAACTGTTATAATTATTTTATCTAAATTAAGTTCTAAACTCAGATTGTTAATTAATTCTGCATTGTTATTTAATATATTCCATGCTATATTTAAAAAACTCTTACTTATATTTTCTTTAAATCGCATATCTGCTCCAAATAATATTTCATTTTTTTACTACACTATGTCTTTTGATTTAATCATATTTATCATATCAATTGTTATTTTGTTAACATTGTATTTTTATTATATATCTATATATTTAAACTTTACTTTTTACTCCTAATTATTGTTTTCTATATTTGTTTTTTAATAATATTCTTGTACTGTTAAATACTATTTTTAATTTGTAAATACATTTACAAATACTTCTGTTACAATTGTTGTTTTTCTCATTATCCTAAATTTCTCCTATTATTTTTACTTCTTGCTCCAATAGTATCCCTGTACTATTGAATACCTTCTCTTTTATCAGTTTTATTAATTGTATTACATCACTAGCTGTTGCATTACCTTCATTTACTATAAAATTACAATGTTTGTCTGATACTACAGCTCCACCTATTCTTAGTCCACAACATCCTGATTTATTTATTAACTCCCAAGCCTTGTATCCTGGTGGATTTTTAAAAGTACTACCACAAGTATTTGTATTTATTGGTTGAGTTTCAATTCTTTTTTTCATTATATCTTTTATTTCTGATTTCAAGACATTACTATCTTTATATTTTGTTTGCAATATGCATGAGATAGCTATGTAATTATCAGGTATATTACCATTCCTGTAACTCATTTTACTGCTTCCGATTTCTGATATATTGCCATCGTCTATGTTTAGCAAAGTAATAGATTCAACTACATCTTTGATTTCAAATGATGGTATCCCTGCATTCATTATTAATGCACCACCTATAGTTCCAGGTATTATATACAACTTTTCACAACATGATATATTATTTTGTACACAGAATTTTATAAACTTATTAATTGTAATACCACACTCAACCTTAATAGATTCATCTAATACTGTAATTTTATTTAGATTCTTTAAGCTAATACAACATCCTCTTATTCCTTTATCTGTAACAATAGTATTAGATAAATTCCCGATAATAGTTATGGGTATATCTTTTGGACTAGTTTGTATGAAATATATCATATCATGTATATCTTGAGGAATATACAGTACATCGCAAATTCCTCCTACCTTCATGTATGATATTTTGCTTGTGTCAAAATGATATAAATACTGTCCTTTAACTTTTGGTAATATCATCATTAATACTTAATACTTGTTGATAATAGATGTAAACATCTTCTATTTTAGTAATATCTTTTATATTGCCTATTATTTCTTTTTCATACATTTTTATAATAATAATCGAGCTTCCTAAAATATTCATAAATACTTTTAACTGAAAACTACGAGTTATTAACAATTTGTTTAATTTAATAAATGCAAAAATATTACTCGGTATTATACTTTTCCAATTGCTCAATATACACTGTTTTATTGTTTCAGTATCAACTTTGTTTACTACTATCTTTGGCAATATAAAATTCAATTTCTGCATGTTATATCACCAAAACAATTACACTCTATTATTTTATATGAGTCTAATATAAATAGCAAATAAATATGTTCTATATTATATTAGAATATGATTTGTATAATACTGTTATTGTATTTCAATGATATAATGTTAATTTTTTATTAATAATGTAATACAAAATGAATTACTAAAGAAATGTATGCAGTATAACGAAAAAAAAGACAAACAAGCACATTAATAAATGGAAATATTTTAATATTATTGTTTTATTAAACATTTATACATTATTTTAAATAGAATATGTTTCAGTAACAAATGTTAGTTATACAAACCTTAATAAAATTTATAATGAATTTATGGGCTTTAAAAGTAGTAGTATTTTTTTCTTATACCTTGGTACAATATTTATAGAAGCAATATTATGGTATCAAAAATATGTCAGGTCATTCTCAGTTTCATAATATAATGTTCCGTAAGGGAGCACAAGACGCTAAGAAGGCAAAAATATTCGCAAAAATAGCTAGAGAAATTACAGTAGCTACAAAAATGGGCGGTGCCGATGCATCTTCTAATCCTAGATTAAGAGCAGCATTAGCAATGGCTAGGGAAAAAAATATGCCAAAGGATAATATAGAAAGAGCTATAGCAAAGGCAGCTGG
>CACYBM010000035.1 GCA_902772645.1 uncultured Pseudomonadota bacterium
TAATCCTAAGCTTACTGAATGTTGCATAAACTTTGGTAATTTATCAAATGTAGATTGGTTTACAAATGATGGTAATGCAAATATAAATCCAATCAAACAAATAATAAATGTTGACCAAATTCTTGTTCTTGATATTATTAACATTTCTTATTAACCTTTTTTATTATCACCAAATTGTGGTAGTGTATTTGTTGTAGTTGAAGCTGTTGTGTTATTACTTATTACATTCATGATAGTTGCTTTTAAAAATCTACACTTAACTCCATTAGCAATTTCTAATATGACTTCTTGATCATTCTCAACACTATCAACCACAGCAATAAGACCACTGTTTGTCATTACTTTATCACCCTTTTTTATAGAATCTATTAATGCCTTGTGCTGTTTTTGTTTTTTTTGCTGAGGACGTATTAATAAGAAATACATAATAGCTATAAAAGCTATCATTGGTAAAAATGATAATAAACTTGAAGATTGCTTGGTTGTATTACCATCTGCAAATACTTGACTTATTAAAAATAACATTAAAAAGTTACCGTAATATATTACTTTATTTATGTATATTTTAACAGTCTTAGCTCTATTATGGAAGTAATATAAATACAATGTAATATGTAAAAATTTATTATATTTTTATTTTAAAATACTAACAAATGTTGTATTACACTTGTATATAACCAATATTCAATAAGCATTATAAACATTTTACTACTAGTATGAACTAGCAGTTTCCTATCACTGGTTGTGTTCTTAATAAACAAGTTAATTTTTGTAAAGCAATATTTAATATCAAAATAATTATTAATATAATAAAATATTTAAAATTTTTTATAATATAAAATACATTATAAACATCATTTTATAAAAATTTGCATTAATTATTTCTTTACTATGTTTAATTAGACTGAAATATACAATAAGTAAAATACAAGGGGGTTTACATGATAAAGAAAGTACACTTATTAACAATTTTTAGTATTATTAGTTTATTTAATAATAATACATATGCAACAAATTGGGCTGATAGCAATCAAGATTATAAAGATATGTACACAATCTATGATCCAGGAAGTTGTGTAAAAGTTACTAATAATATACTGAATAATATACCACAAGCAAATAAAAATATTTATAACAAAATTGAAAAAAATGTTCCAACAACATCACCAGATATTAAACCAAGATTTGATAAAAACATACCGATAGTAAATAAAAATGCTTATAATGGAATAACAAATAATGCACCAATACTAAAAATAAATACTAATACAAAGTTAGAGAATAATATCCCTATAATGAATCAAAATATTAATGTTGAAAAACAAAGTACTCAAGATGATATAAATCAATTTATCAATGATTTCCTTACTGGGAAAACTACTCCAACAATAGAATATTATATTCCTCCAAAAAATAAGTTTGTAATTAATAATCTTAATAATAGACAATACTCCTATGATGTTTCAGACAATAAATTCAATAATTTAAATTATCAAGGTAATAAAGTAAATAATAGGGCATTGACAGCAGATGCTAATAATAGGAATAAAAATCCAAGTAATAATGCCAATGTAGGTAAAAAGAAAGTAAATAGGGTTTATCCAAATTATGATAATAATATTGTCAAGCAAATATTATTAAGTAATGCTAATCCAGATAGTAAATTAACTATAAAAGATAATATGTTAACATATAAAAATCCAAATGAATATAATCAACAATTTGCTAAGACCTGTAATAATTTTTTTCCTAACAAAAACAATGTTCAATTACAACAGAATAATAAAGATATTCAAAATAATAATATTCAAATACTTCAAAAGAAACCAATTGGTTCTAAATTAACATTTAATCTAGATGATATTCCATTGAGTGTAACTAGATATATAAATGTAGATAATCCTGATTATAATACATATATTACAGATGTCAATACCAATAAAAATAAAATAAATGCAATTAAGAAAATAGATAGCAATAACAATCCTTATATTAGACAATACTCGAAATCTCCAGTAAGAAGAGTTAAAAATCAAAATAATATAAAAACAACCGATGATATAGAAGCCAAAGCAAATAAAATTATACATAAAGTTAATCCTAATATAAATAATGGTATTACTACAAATTGGGAAAATGGTATTACTCCAAATGACGTTAATTTATTCTTAAAGAATATTAAGGATCCACTTGCTTATGAAAATATGAAAATGCAAGTGTATTCATTATTGGGGGAAAATTCTCCTTCATTTAGTGATCCTGAAAGAATTAGAGTATTATTTGATGTTATAGATAATAATAAAACAAATACAGATGAAGTACATATTTATAATTACGATAAACCATTTGCACTGGCTGGCATATTTCTTGATTATTATTTAAATAATATACAGTTGTATAACGATAATAAAGATAAATTTAATTCAGGACGTATTGAAGCAGCTAAAAAAAGCTTATCTTTTAATAAGCAAGAGTATTCAGAAGCTATAAAACTATTATCTATTAATAATTTTTATGAAACAATAAATAAAATTGTAAGAGGTGTAAATATAGTAGAAAATTTTAGTAAAAACAAGGAATTTGAAAAAACAGATATTGTAGATTTAAATATATCAAAAGCAAAAAGACAGGATTGGTTAGTTACTACTTTTGAATTATTTAATTATGCTTTACAATACTCTAATAAAGATGATCAAATAGTAAGAACCACATTTGCAGAATTTGTTGATTATCTGAAAAATAACACCAAGCACCGTAATATTAAAGAAGAAATACAATTCATACCGACATTACAATCATTCGTAGAACAAAATAAATCTAAATTTGAGGCAAAGAATATACAATCTGCATTGGAAGCCATATATAAGGAAGAAAAAAGCAATATTGGATGTTATGGAATAATGGGATCTGTACTTATGTTTAGAATATTTCCAGAATTAAAAAAAATATTCAGTAGCAATCAATTTGATATGTATGGTAGCATACTTGATTTAGCTAATAAATTTCATTTCTCTAGTAATCAATCATTAGCGCAACAATTTGATGATCAAGCACATAAATTATTAGAAATAACAAAATATGACAATAGTAATAAACTATTTGATAATGCTGATTATTTGATTATGGTAACTAATGGTTTAACTAGGAATACAGTAATAAATGATAGGAAATATATGTCACGTTATGCATTAGTAGATCCAAATAATAATACATGGAAACTAGAATTGTATAATTTAATGGGTGTTCAATTATATTCAATTAAAACAAATAGTAATTATATTAGTATTGATAAATCAAAATTAGCTGAAATTATGGATTCACAAAGTGAATTCAGTAAAGAATGTATTGAGAAGAACTTACAACCAATACAAGCACTATACAAACGAATAACACAAGATGATTATGATTTTTGCTTTAAAAAATTAATGAATGCGTAACTGTCAATGTTATAATTTTAAAGAAAAGGATTTAGATGTACAATGCAAATGAATCATAAAATTTTAAGTTTATTTTCAGGAATGTTAGTATGCAGTCTTACAACTGCGTACACAATGGTTGATATTAATAATAAGAATAGAATTAAAAATGATGTTGAGACAAATAGTATTAATATTACAAATAACATTAACAACAATACAAATAGCATTAATACTTTACAAAACAATAGTTTCAGTGACACACCAACCAACACTATAAAAAATACTATTAATATTGTAAACAATAGCGCTAACAAAGTAACAATCTCTAAAGCAGAAATGGATAAATTTTTACAAAATTACAAGGAAAACCCAATATTCTCATCAGTAAATGTATGCTTACAAATGAGTTCATTAGTACTTAACCAACAACCAGAGGGATATGAGTATTTTCTCAATAATATAGATGATTATTTTAATAAAAAGGATATTACAGTAGGAATAGACGAAATAATAAAAAATTGTTTTATTGAGCAAGATTATAGTGCAGATAATACTCCTTTAATGATGGCAATACTTTATGCTGCAATAGATGAATATATAAAATCTTCAATGATATTGAGTAATGAGAAAATTGATGAAATAATAAATAGAGTATTATTGAGTATTAACGAGAAAATACAAACATCTATAACCGAAAGAGAGTCTAATATAGGTTCCAGCAAGATAAGATATATAAGAGAATTGGACAATATTTTTAAAGTATTACACAATAATATTACAGTCATACAAAAGTTGTTGCATGACAATAAAAATACTGAAGATAAGAAGCACTTGAATAATGAAAAAGATAGAATAAATAATATTAAGGATGTAATATCTGATAATTTGGAAGAGATGGATAATATTTTGTCTATCAGAGTAAAAAAGAATATTAAACGCAATATTATCAATATTAAGAAAGTTGTAAGTAAGAAAGTTTTAGGAAAGCAAAATGTTAATCTTCAAGAAATAAAAAGTACAGTAAAAGATAATATTGAAAAAATAAAGAAAAAATTAGTATCGAGAATTACTGATATAACCAATTTACAAGCCGCTCAACCACAGAAATTAAAAATACTAAATAAAAATAAGGAATATATAAGTGATACTATAAATTATAAAAATATATTCCCACTAATAAATAAAGTACAAAATAAAATAAAAGATTATGATTTATATAATATAATTAATAAAACGATAAAAGGTGTAAATTATATTTTTGACTTGCAGGAAAAGAAACATTATAAAAATAATAATGATAAATATAGACAAACTATATACACACTTAGTAATAATAATTGTAAATGTTGGTTCATGGCAGCATGGGAGCTCATAAGGACAATACTAGCACAAGAGTATGTAAAGCATGGTAAATTACCAAAAGATTTAAAGAATAGCAATTTCGCAAAATTTGATAACTATTTATGTAATAAAAACAGATATAATGATCGTACAATTAATACAGATAAGAGTATGTTACCGAAGAATACTATAAATTACTTTAAAGAAGCTAATTATTATAACAATTATGGTATTATGAAAACATATGATTTAACAAGTGATAGGACTAGTAAAAGTAATATATACGGTAATAGGATCGACTTATTATCAGAGTTAATTTTGTGGGAAGATAATAATAAGTGGTCATATGAGATTAATGAAAGAGATAAAGAGAAACGTACTGCTACCATAAATTTATTAAGGAAATTACAGGATGTTAATTTTCCTAATCATTCGTACGTGGGCTTTCCTATAATAATGAATATTTTTCCAGAATTGAAGAATTACATTGGTAATAAGTTATTAAGTGAAGATGATTTAGAGAATGAAGATGATAGTAACGGTAATAGTATTATAAATGAAGCAAATGATAAGAATAATAATCAAGTATTAATGAATAATAATATTATCCAGGACACATCAAATAATGAAAATAATCATAATATTAAAGACAAATTAGATATTGAAGAGAATAATATTAACAATAAATTAGATGTTAAAAATAATAATAACAATAATACCATTATTATAAATAATAATAACAATAATAATGATGATAATGACATTAAAGATAAAATAGATAATAAAAATAATAAGAAAGATGTACTCTTTTCCAATACAGAGGAACTTACAGATGCAATTAATGCATTCATGGATGATAATCCAGTATCATTTGTAACAAATCACAACTCATTTCAATTAAAAGATAACTTTGCAACAGATAAGACTGAAATATTCAACAAATATACAAAATATAATATTTTAGGTAATGCTATCATGAGTATACATGCTTACGATTGCGAAATCAATAATAGTACTCCATATTTATTATTAAATGGTTTCGGTATACCAGTTAATGATATTGCAAATGGGTATAAGTTTATTTCTAATTATGATGATAAGGGTAACCTAAAGGCATATGAACTAATTGGTATGCAATTATCAAATGCTGAACATGCAGTATGTTTTGCTAAAAAGGGCAAAGCAGACAATAGTTGGTGTGGTATCGATAGTAATCGAAACGCAAATGATAATAATTATAAATTAGAAGATATTATATATAAAGATAATACTTACTTGGCAAAAGTATATGCTAATAGAGAAAGCAATAAAGAAGAAGATAATAAGAAGAAACATCCATATTATGCATATAACTTATTATATAAGAAATTATCATCGGAAGAATTACCAAATGTAAATGTAATAAAGTAATATTTTAATATAGGATTATATAGTATGTATTTTGTAAATACATATTATTTCTATCTGAAAACATAGAGTGGTATAATTTAATGATTATATTACTCTAGTACACTTTCAGGATCTATATATGTTCTTTTATTCTTTTTGTCTACATTCATCAATGAAAAGTATAACTGACCATCCTGGGCAACTGTTCCTATTTTAGTTCCTTTTTTAACTGATTGTCCTTTAGAAACATTAGTACTACCAAGTTTTGTGTATAGTGTTAATCTCGATGGATTCTTATGCTTTATTAATACCATTTTTCCATACCCAAGAGTACCTTCATTTTGTGATGTACCAGCGAATTTTACTATACCATCAGCAATTGCTTTAACAGGAGCACCACCTGATACCTGTATTATGGTATGTGCTTTAGTATCCCTAAAATGTTGTACTATTGTTCTATCATTGCTATCTACTGGCCATATGTAGTTACTTGCACTATTGCTTGCATTATTGACTTCATTATTTGAATCATTTCTAGTAGTATCCAGTTGTACACTATCTTCAAGTAGTACAGTATTATCCGATAAGTTATTATTACTTGTTGTACTACTACTTGATAAGCCACCTTCCTGTACTAGTTCAAATTTGTAGTTATCATTAGATGAATTTAACTCCTTATTATTATTCAATTTATCAGTATTAATGTTCTCTATACTATTACTGGACTGTTTTATTATTAATCTTTGCCCTTCATACAATTCATAAGGAGGAGTCAAATCATTTAATTCTATTAACTCAGCTCTAGTCATGTTATTATTTTTAGCCACAGAACCAACTGTATCACCTTCTCTTACAACATATCTCGGTAATTCATCTTGTGTGTTATCAATTTTTATAACTATTGGCTCACTACGTTGAGCTCTTTTTCTTGGACTTTCACAAGAGGTTAATAAAAAACAAACCGACACACCAAGTAGTAATTTATTGACTTTTAGCATCTAAATCTCCTTAATAATCCATAATTAAAATACATATTAAATATATTTGTATTCAACACTTTATATTCAAAAACTTGTATTATATATGTTTCATTTTATACAATAAAACTAAAACATTATATTATATATAATCTTTATTTAACGTAATACTGCATTAAATATATACATCCTTAATACATTACAATTAAAACACTGCATTAATGTCTGTTCCATTCTAATAAATTGTACTAAAACACTCCATTAATTACTTATAATCAAAAACTTTATTTAATGTGTTATACCTAAAAACTAACATTAAACATACTTCCCCCATCTAATACTCTGCAGTGAAGAACTGCGTTTAATATTGTATTATGAAAATACTGGCATTAAACATATTTTCTATTCAATCAATTCCACTGAGTGTACACTATACTACATATTATCATTAAAATCTGCATTAAATGTATTTCTCATTGTATTTAGTTGTTCATAACTCGTATTATCAATTTTAATTGGAGTAATTGTGATGTATCCTTCATTAATAGCTCCTATATCACTATCTATGGTATTAATGTGATCAACATTAACATACGAGCCTTTCCCTATCCAATAATGTATCATATTCCTTGGATCAGTATATGATACTAATCTATCCTTTATAATTCTACGTCCTTGAAATGTACTACGTATGCCCCTTACTTCACTTATTTTTTCTACTGCAGGAAAGTTAACAGATAAGAATACATTATCAACAAAAGTGTAATTATCTAATATTTGATTAAGTACCATATCAGTATAATGCTGGGCTATTTCCCAATTGGTAGAACCATCTATACCCCTTTGTTGACTAAATGCTATTGATGGTATTCTAAATAGACAAGCTTCTCTCGCGACCCCTATTGTTCCTGAATACAGTATATCATCTGATATATTTGCATCACTATTGATTCCTGATAGCACTAAATCAGGATAGTCATTGTGAGAAAACAAATGTCTTAATCCAAAAGCAATACTATCTACTGGTGATCCATCAACAGCATAATGATTATCATCTAGTTTTCTAGCAGTAAATGAATTTGCTAATGTTAGGCTCTGAGATGCTCCACTTCTATTACTAATTGGGGCTATTGCTATAATATTATCACAGTATTTCTTTACAATACTTTCTAATAATTTTATACCAGTTGCATTAATACCATCATCATTACCTATTAGTACTTTCATTTTACTTAAATCTTTCATTTTCTCTGTCATATTTTGTATCTATAATCCTTTCTTTATATTTTAAATATAATTAATTTAATTTTTAGTTAAATACTCAACAATCATATTAAGCTTCAACATGCCATTATATGATAGTACCACACTACTACTATTGTCTAGCACGTATGAATTCTCTTTTAATACTTCAATTTTATCAAACAATTTGTATTTATTTATCATATCTTTATTCAAATTATTAATATTCACTCCAAATTTAGTTCTTAATCCCATAATTAATTGTTCCTTATATATATCATCTTGTGTTAGTAATTCAATAATATTATCTGAGTTATTTAACTCAAACTCTGGACTATTAGCCCATGCTAACCATTTCGTAATATCACATATTTGCTCTATAGCATATAAGTTATTACCAATACTTAATCTAGAATGAGCACCTGGTCCTATACCATAATATCTATCATAATTCCAGTATGATAAATTATGCTTGCTATATAATTGTGTACCATTTTTAACATAATTGGAAATCTCATACATTTCAAAATCATTAGACTTCGCTATTTTTATTGTTTGTTCAATAAATCTACTATTATTACTAGGAGCATCTACAAATCCTTGATCTATTAAGTATTTTATGTATGTATTCTTCTCAATAATTAATTCGTACATTGATATGTGTTGTATTGGTAGTTGTAATATTCGATTTAATTCATTAGCCCAATTTTCCAGTTTTTGTCCTGGTCTATTATATATTACATCTATCGATACATTATCAAATACATCACTTATTTCATATACACACTTAATGGCATCATATGCACTGTGTATTCTTCCAAGTATTTTTAAATCCTCATCAATTATTGATTGTACTCCTATTGATGTCCTGTTAACTCCTGATGATTTGAATTGACTTGCTTTATACTTATCAATAGTTTTTGGATTTGCTTCTATAGTTATTTCTATATCATTCGATACTTTAAAAGTTTTATATATATAATTCAATACATTATCTATAAATATATTATCAGCTAAAGATGGTGTTCCCCCTCCAAAATATATACTAGTTATTGTATCATTATAGTAAAATTGTTCTCTCAATTTATTTAATACATTTTTATATAACTTATAATATTCTAAATAATTAATACTACTTTTACATACTACACTATTAAAATCACAATAATAACATTTAGATAAACAATATGGCCAATGTATGTATATAGTACTCATTGTTAATAATCTAATAAAGATGCAATTTGTATAGCATTTAAAGCAGCACCCTTACGGATATTATTTGCTACACACCAAAAACTTAGACCATTTTTAATTGTAGGATGTTTTCTTATTCTGCTAACTATTACTTCATCTCTCTTGCAATAATCTTCATTACTTCCAGTATCATAATAATATCCTCTGGGAACTGCATATCCTCTAGGTACTGGTTCATCTTTTACAATAACACCATTAAAATTATTTAATATTGCTCTTATTTTTTCTATACTATTAATTTCTTTTTCAAATTTAGCAAATACTGAAATTGAGTGTCCTACAAATACAGGTACTCTAACACAAGTAGCGGTTACATCTATATTTGGTAATTCAAGTATTTTCTTCGTTTCATTTATCATTTTCCACTCTTCTCCAGTATAGTTTAATTCTCCGAAGGCACCAATTTGTGGAATTAAGTTAAATAACAAACCTGTATAAAATGGACTGTTCTCATCCTCAAATAATGTCTTATTTTTTATGTAGGAATGTATTTCTTCTTCAAAACAAGCCAATCCACGTCTTCCAGCACCACTTACTGATTGATAAGTCGCTATAACTAGTTCTTTGAGTCCCAATTCATCATGCAATGGTTTTAATGGCACTACAGTTTGTATTGTTGAACAGTTAGGATTAGCTATTAGTTTGTGTTCTTTAGCTTTACCAATATTTATTTCGGGCACTACTAAAGGCACATCTTCATTCATTCTAAAATACGAACTATTATCTATTACTGTACATCCACATGCTAGTGCATTTGGTACATATTGTTTAGATACTTCGTTACGAGTAGCAAATAGTACTATATCATATTTGTCGAATTCTATTGTATTAATATCTTTTACAACTATACTATCACGCCAAGCTTTGCATGATACACGCTTACCTGCAGAGTTTTCAGATGCATATCCATCTACATTACAATTATTTGAAACATTATTTTCATCTAGAATAGTTAGCATTTCCCTACCAACTATACCAGTAACTCCAATTATTGCTATCTTTTTATCGTACAATTGCCTAAAATATTCCATCCAAGTTATGTATAAAACAATAAACTATATTCCTATGATCATTAATTATATCATTGATAAGATATGTTACTAATTGAAATTTTTTAAGCCTATAAAAATTTAAATAATTTCTTGATATCTTAGGAGAAATAAACAAGTATTTTTAATATATTAACACAATTTATATTTTATAATCACGATAATATAACTATCTATTTCTTTTACAAATCATATTAGTGCTTTTATTTCATTGAATGTAAAACTAATACATTGTAATACAAGTTCAATACTTAAACCTTTTAATAACAGCCTTCTAGCAATTTTTTACTGCTATAGCAGAAATATTCATCAAAGTAACTACATAAATGTAAATATCTGCCAATTTGAATGATCATAATAGCAAATATTTAAATTATTTATCATAATAGTTAGTTATTACTTAACAAACTGTTACACATTTTATTATAAATAAAATATATCAATGTTAACAATTCATTAATCTTTACCCAATAATTCACTATATATTATTATTAGGATGTGTTCTATTATATTCATCTATTGCTTTTTGTACATTCTTTTTGTTTCGTTTTTGTATACTCTTATACATTGGTTGGGACCTATTTATTAATTTGTTTATTGCTTCTTTTTCTTTCTTATATTTTACTTCGAAACTACTATTACGTTTATTACCTAGAATACATCTGAATTCATCACACATTGTGTCTAATTGTTCTTCAGATATCTTATTATGGCTTATTAACTTCCTATAATAATAACCAAATACACCTAATTTGTCACCAATTTCAGTTGTATACCCAAATTGGCTTTGAGCTATTTGAACAATCTCATTTAATATGAGACTAAATAAATGCATTAAATCGTAATTACGATTTTGCATATTATTATCATTAAACGACATTATAATACTGTCTTTTAATTCATTCATTATATTGATATAGTCATTCTTGGTATTACCAATATTAAAGAATTGATTTGTAAAATGTTGTAATATGCTGTATCGTTCTACATCGTATGAATTAATATCAAATGCATCATTATCTATATATAAAGTACTTGTTTGATCATTGTAATTATTAATATTATTATAATTACCGTTATTGTTTATTTGTGGGTCGTTCCCCCCCCCCACCCCCCCCCAATATTTGGAGAATTATCGGAAGTAATACCGATAGCAATACCACTAATAATTGAACTAATTATTGTTAGTGTTTTGAAAAAATAGTTCACAAGAACACCTTTAAATTATACCATTTATACTTGTTCTAATACATATTTTATAACTTTGCAACTATATTTTGTAGTTTTGAGAAAATTAGTAAAAAATGTTAAACAATTTTAATGTTCTATCACATTTATTAAAATTATATTTACTAAGTAATTCCAGTATACTAATACACACAACCTAGTATTGCCACTAATAAAAGATACTAAAACATCATTATATTCTGTGTTTCAACAAAATATTTTTTAAATACCAAATCATTTACCCCGCTACCTTCAGTATGTAGGAATTATTGACTCGCGTTTACATAATATAATTTCTTCAATTTCATATTTATTATTACTAATTTTATTGTATTCGTTTAAATATTTGTATTGGAATATGAATATTCAAAACATACTGACAATATCGTAGAACATCTTATAACTAACTTATTCTCAATTGCCTATTTATATTTTACTATTTCATATCTCCTATCTCCAAACACAAAAATATCACATCAAAAAAGTTTGCCTTGTTAACAAAACATATAGTCAGCATTATAAAACAGAATAAATCATAAGTGTGAGAAACAAATACAATTGTTATTATCAAAGTAATACTAAAAAGAAAATAGTATATATATTAATATATATATAAATATTATGGTTTAATATACTTTGTTACCATTTCCTAAATAACTAGAGATTAAAATGTAAATATGTGTTACATTTAGAATATATAGATAATATCATTTCTAAATGAGGACAATATGCACAATGAAAAACAAGAAAATGAGTTACTCGATAGAGAAGACAAGAAAGAAAAAGCCGGTGCAAACACTGAACATATGGAGAACAATGAAGATAATGAGAAGAGCAATAAGTATGATGAAAAGGATACTTTATCTAATAAGGAAGTAAAAGATAAAGATAAGTTTAATATAGAAGAAATGAACAAATTAATAGTTAATTTAAAAGATCAACTATTAAGAACTGTTGCAGAACTTCAAAATGTAAAAAAGAGACATGACATAGAAAAAATAAATATATCTAACTTTAGTATTAGTACTTTTGCGAAGGATGTTTTATCTATACGGGACAATTTATGCTTAGCATTGGCTAATTGTAAGAATACATCTGATGCTATTGTTGAAGGAGTTAAGATGACATTAAAACATTTAGATAAAATCCTTGAATCTTATGATATTAAGATAATAGCATCTTTAAATAAGCCATTTGATCCTAATTATCACCAGGCTATGAGTGAAGCTGTTAGTGATAAAGAACCAGGCACTATAATACAGGTAATGCAAGAAGGATTTATGATTAAGGATAGATTATTAAGACCGGCCCTTGTAGTAGTATCTAAAAGTAAATAAAATGCAATATAAATTAAAGTTATATAATACGTTAACCAATAATTTAGAAGAATTTGTTCCATTTAACGAACACTCTATTGGTATGTATGTATGTGGACCTACAGTGTATGATAGAGCTCACATAGGTAATGCGCGCCCTGCAGTTGTTTTTGATGTATTGTATAGATTACTAAAATACTTATATGGTAATGTAAAATATGTTAGAAATATAACAGATGTAGATGATAAAATATACAAGGCAGCGAAAAGTAGGAATATTAGTATTAATGAAATAACTCAGAACACAACAAAAATGTATCATGATGATATGGCAGCATTAAATGTATTACCTGTAAATATAGAACCAAAAGCAACGGAACATATTAGTAATATTATAGAATTTATACAGAGAATTATTGATGCTGGTAGTGGATATATTTCTAATAACCATGTATATTTTGATATAAATACATTCAATAATTATGGTCTATTATCAAATAGAACATTAGAAAATTTAATTAATGGGTCTAGAATAGAAATATCACAAAATAAAAACAATCCTGGAGACTTTGTATTATGGAAACCTATAGATGATGAGTTTCCAGTAGGATGGGAAAGCCCTTGGGGAAAAGGTAGACCTGGATGGCATATAGAATGTTCTGCAATGGCTCACAAATATCTAGGAACTAGTTTCGATATACATGGTGGAGGATGTGATCTTATATTTCCACATCATGAGAATGAAATTGCTCAGTCTTATGCTGCCAATCATAAATTAATGGCTAAGTATTGGATACATAATGGACATGTAATGATCAATTGTACTAAAATGTCCAAATCATTAGGCAATTTTTGTACTGTTAGAGAAATGTTGGAGAATTTCGATGGTGAAACAATAAGATTAGCTTTACTAATGACTCATTATAAAAGTCCATTAAATTTCTGTAGTAATGTATTACAACAGGCACAGAATATATTAGATAAATGGTATAAAGCAATAATTGATGAAGAAATAAAAGAAACCAATGATGTGGATATAAATATACTAAATAGTTTACTTGATGACTTAAATACTCCTCAAGCAATACGAACTATATCTCATACTATAAAGAATAACAGTTGTATAAATATTGTTATTAATACTTGTAGGAAGTTTCTTGGTATTTTAACAAAGGATCCTAATGAATGGTTTCATTATAGTACAGTAAATGAAAATTGGGTATTAGAGCAAATAGAATTAAGAGCGATTGCTAAGAAGAATAAGGATTATAAAGAAGCTGATATGATACGAAATATTCTATTAGCAAAAGGTATAAGGCTGGAAGATACACCAACTGGTACTAAATGGAAAAGGGATTAATATTGTATATTTACAAAACTTACTAATAAAAATTATTTTATATAAGTAAAATAGATAGTTGTATTTGCTTCCATCAATTACCATATATGAATATTATATTAATATAGTAATGTGTTATAATAAGCTGATATATTGATTGCATTTTATATAATTCTCACAAATGAAAAGCAATATAAAAAATAATCTATTATTATATACTGTAACTTTTTTTGGTACTGGCTTGTTATCTAAAAAAATGCCAGGAACTATTGGGTCACTAGCTGCTAGTATATTATCGTATTTTGTACCTAAATACAGTATTATATTTTATATTATATCTATATCACTTTTTATAATAGGTACAATTACCAGTCAAAAATACGTTACAACACATCCTAAAGATAAAGATCCTTGCTTTATAGTGATAGATGAAGCATGCGCAATATTTTTATCCAATGCTATATCATTAGATATTTTTGAGTATAACTATACTATGTTTCTTTGGTCATTTCTATTCTTCAGAATATTTGATATATTGAAACCATTTCCAATACGAAATATAGAATCATATTTTAAAAATAAAGACAAACTGAATGGTTTGGGAATAATGGTGGACGATGTAGTAGCAGTAATTCCAGCAGTATTAACAATAGTAGTAATATTATATTTATTACAAAATTATGGAATATATGGATTCTGATTATGCAATGTATAAGTATATTACTACAAATATTGTAAAAATAAATATATATTAAATAAAGAACAGTATAATAAACAATTTTACTATTTATTAATCTATATCACTTATTATTGAACTAATATTACTTATGAAAAACTTTTTAAACATATACCATTATAAGTTTCAGTTATTGTAAATAAATATTAAATCGCAATTTTTGATTATGAACTAAAATATATAGCTAAAAATACTTGATATTGCATCTGATATAAGTACGACACACTAATATTTTTAGCAACGCAATAGCATATTAATAGTATATTCACATAAAAATCGTAATACAAAAACAATTCAACTTACAATGTGTTACAATTAAACTACAAAGATTATAGTTCAAATATAACAACCATAAGCTTTATACGATAACTTTCATACAGCATAAAGTTTTATCCATAATATAATATTTAAACTTTGATATAATACAAAATATTCTGTATAATGCAGATAGTTAAATATTATATATTCACGCTGAGTGAAATTTCATTTTTCATATATTTTCCCGGGCCAATGCTATACACATGGTAATAAAAAGGGCCATATAAAACCCTTTTTATTGTCTTATATTATTTTTTAGATTTTTCAACACGTGGCAATATTGATATATGTAGTTCTTTGAGTTGCTCTGGTGTCACTTCACTTGGAGATCCCATCATTAGGTCCTGAGCCTTCTGGTTAAATGGGAAGGCTATTACTTCTCTTATATTCTCGGTTTGAGCTAATAACATTACCATACGATCTATACCAGGTGCACACCCTCCATGTGGTGGCGCTCCATATTTAAATGCCTTTATCATACCTCTAAACTTATCTTCTACGTGGCTTTTACCGTATCCAGCTATTTCAAATGCTTTATACATTACTTCAGGAAGGTGGTTTCTTATAGCACCGCTAGATAGCTCTATACCATTACATACTATATCGTACTGATATGCCTTAATATCCAGTGGATTCATAGTATTTAATGCTTCTAAACCACCTTGAGGCATTGAGAATGGATTATGAGAGAATACTATCTTTTTTGTTTCTTCATCATATTCGTACATTGGGAAATCAACAACCCAACAGAATTTATATGATTTAGTATCTGTTAGTCCTAATATTTTACCCAAATGAGTTCTAACTTGATGAGAAATATTATTAGCATCTTTATGACAAATAAAGAATACTACATCCCCAAGTTTCATTTTATTAATATTTGCTATTTCATGTAGCTCATTTTCATTCAGGAACTTAACTATAGGGCCCTTATATTCATTATCAGATACCATAGTTATATAACCTATACCTGGTAATCCAAGATTCTTAGCCCATTCACCCATTTTGTCAAAGAAACTTCTTGGTTGAGCTGAACAATTAGGAACATTTATACTACGAACTAGTTGCCCTTTACATATGTTCTCTTTAAATGCAGTAAAGTTTGATTTTGCAAATAAATCGGTTAAATCTTCAATTATTAATGGATTTCTCATATCAGGTTTATCACATCCATAGTGTAACATAGCATCTGCATATGTAATCCTAGTAAATGGATACTCAGATACACTAAATCCACTTGGAGCAAACTTAGTAAAAGTATTATATATCACTGGTTCTATCGCTGCAAATACGTCTTCCTGAGATACAAAACTCATTTCTAAATCCAATTGATAGAATTCACCAGGAGACCTATCTGCCCTGGAATCTTCATCTCTAAAACATGGAGCTATTTGGAAATACTTGTCAAAACCAGAAACCATTAGTAGTTGTTTAAATTGCTGAGGAGCCTGGGGTAAAGCATAGAATTTACCATAATGCACCCTACTTGGTACTAAATAATCTCTAGCACCTTCTGGTGAAGATGCTGTCAATATTGGAGTTTGTATTTCTAAAAATCCTCTACTTGTCATCTCCTGTCTTATGTAAGAGATTATTTTAGACCTAAGAATAATATTCTCATGATTTTTTCTTTTACGTAAATCCAAATATCTATAAGTTAATCTTATGTCTTCAGGAAATTTATCTTCTCCTTCTAATTCCCTTACTGATAGTGGTAATTCCAATGATGGAGCTGATAAGACATTTAGTTCATTTACTTGTATTTCAATTTTTCCAGTATCCATTTTCTTATTTACAGTATCTTCTGATCTTGCTATTACTTCTCCTGTAATATTTATTATTGTTTCTAGCTTTAGATGTTTAGCATCATTAAATACTGCATCTGTTTGCTTTATAGCACATTGAGTGATACCATAGTGATCCCTAAGGTCTATGAATAGCAAGCCGCCATGATCTCTCATAGTATCTATAAATCCAGCTAGTTTTACTTTTTTTCCAATATCATTTACTGATAATTCTCCACAAGTATGTGTTCTTAAATATGTTTTATTATTACAATACTGTGTCATCTGTTTATTATAATTAATACACAAATCACTAATTATATTTTACCATCTTTAACAATTATGAGGAAGAACTTTAATGGGCTATAAATTAGCAATAAATTTTAGTTATTTAATATAAAAACATATATTATTATCTATTAATAAAATGAATATTTATATTAGTTATATAGAATAATTATATGACTGTGTATGGTGAAAATGTACAGAAATTGTTACATGAACATATACAAAAATTACAAGATATTAAAACTAGAAATAATGTTTAATACATTGGATTGTTATGCGTAAATTGATACAATTGATCATATAATATACATAAAACATTTCATAAAACTTCAATAAGTTCATTTTATAAAGAAGTCAGTGTAAAAATTTAAGCGATTGTTATAGTCAGTTTGTAACTTTATTAAACAACAGGTGTACAAATTTGTCTTTTTTAAAACATTTGAGAAAGCATGTAATAACTATGTAGCACACTGTCAAACTAAGTATTTGAATAATAAAAGTACTAGTTTTAAATTAACACATTATTTTACTTATTAAATAATTTATGCAGTATTATTGAAAGTTATCAAAATACCATAAAAAAATTTGAAAACTTCACAACCAATAATGGATATTTATTATAGTAATATAATACAGAACTTTTTATATGTGATACAATGGCAAATGAAAATTGTATTAATTAAATCTAAACCAAATTGAAAAACATATTCATTTCAACAATAGAAACCATGTCAAAGTGGGCAGTAAGTGAATCATTATGGCCTCTTGCATGTGGTTTATCATGTTGTGCTATTGAAATGATGCACACAGCTGCTAGTAGGTTTGATTTAGATCAATTTGGGTGTTTATTCAGATCCAGTCCTAGACACTCAGATCTAATGATAGTATCAGGAACTGTTACTAATAAAATGGCTCCACAAATAAAAACTCTATATGATCAAATGTTGTATCCAAAATTTGTAATAGCAATGGGTAATTGTGCAATATCAGGAGGAATATATTACGAATCTGATTCTGTTGTTAATGGAGTACATAACATAATACCAGTTGATATATATTTGCATGGTTGTCCTCCAAGACCAGAAGATTTAGTAATGGCAATAAAACAATTACAAAGCAAAATAGCTGAGTAATAGATCAGTATTTAATTAATTTTATGATGTGTTAACAATTTGCACGCAATACATTGTACTAGCAAATAATACTTGCATAATTGTTTGCCAATACAAGTAGTTTGATAATAGCAACAAAGCAATTACAGGAAAAAAATAAATAATATCAATAACAGTTTAGAAAATTAATAGTAGGCAAAAGAATAATTATAATATAAATAATAAAAAATGATAAAACAATAAATAGGATTAATAATTTTTGTTAAAAATTTAATAATAGTTCGAAGATATTTGCAAGATCAATTAATGCTATAATATAATTGTAATTCAGGAATGATTTGTTATATTATATTTATAATTGATTTATTCATGTTTTTAATAAAGAAATAATATTAGTTAAATAGTTAATACGAAAGTTATCTTTTATATTTTTTGCAGATAAACTATTATTTAATTATTGTTGTCTTACTATTAAAATAGTCGTGATTTAATGTAATTACTTAAATTGCTAGTATAAAAATTATCTCTTGTATTTCATGTAGATATTAACTACTATTTAAATATTAAAGATTTACTATTAAATCGATTGTAATATAATTGAAAGAACATTAATATGAGTAAAATATTAAAAATATATTTAGTTAGTATGTTGTTACTAGTTAATAGTTGATATAGTACTGATCATCTTTCACAAATAGATATGGACTCAAATAATTTTACTGTTGAAAAATTCAATGAGTACACATCATTGTTAGAGGAATGAGAAAATATATAGCCGACTGTAATAGCCTAGTAGAAAGTAATAAAACAATATCAATACAAGATGCTTGTAATAAATATGTTATTTTAAGTAAAATAATTAATTTGGAACAGAATAATCCTATGAATAATAATATACAAAATATTATTAATACATGTTATAAACCAATTTATGAAGCAAGCATTAACAATACACAAATTATGAATCCGATATTGAAAATAATGGGTCTAAAGGCAATAAAAAACATGTCAATAGATGAATTTCAAAGCAATTTCTCAAGTTGCATCACAGTTATAGTTAATAATCTCTTAAGAGAACAATGTGCATTTATTAGTGAATATTCACCAAGTAATAAAAATAATGAAGCAGTAGTTAATTTGTTCATTATCGCTTGGCATGTAGTAATTAAATTTGCATATGAGACTTGTCATCAAGATTTAGCAAAAAAATTATTAGAATTCTTTAGCTCAGATAAAAATTGTGGTATACGTATAAATTGTGAATGGATAGGTATACCAGAATTAGATCATAATACAAATAATAATATGATAAATAATATCAATAATATTTCTAATAATATAAAGCAATTTAATAACAATAATATGCAAAGCAATATGAACCTGAACATGAACAAAAATATGCCAAATAACATAAATAATAATCGTTTTAATACTATGAATAATGTTAATAACCACAACATGCTACAAAGTAATAACAATCATATCGGTATGAATAACATGAACATGAAGATGAATAATATAAATATGGGACAGTTCAGTACTAATAACAATTTTCGCAATAATAATATGAATAACTTTTAAACAAATTAGTATTATTAACTTTTCAAATAGCCAGATGCCATAATGTAAAAATGGCATCGATTTTTTTAATGTTCATTTGTTAGTGTTTTTTTACGTTAATTAATTTTAAACACATTAGCTTATTAACGTTTGTTTATTAATGTACATTATAAATATTTAATGATTGAAATTAATTATAAATAAACTAATAACTATTTAAATAATATGTAGTATTATAATTAAGACAGTGTTGTTAACTCATTAATAATTGTGTTTATTTTTAAAATTACTTTGTTTGATTTTAAATAAATGATAAAATATGAGAAAATAATTTTTAAATAATAAAACTCTATTTATACAATAATTAAAGAGTATTATAAACATGTGTATTATAAAATAGCTAATCAGTTTAAGGGGGTACCGTATTCGATTTTAGATATAATATGTAAAACAAAAAAATAATTAGTTAAATAATAGAAATTTATATACCAAGTAATATAAAGTTCGTTTATAAGATTAATGTTATTTTATTGTTACATATTATTCCTCATTCACAATTGCTAATTATTAAGAATGTGTTTACAATTAAATTATATATTAGTTATATTCTATGTATCTGTAAATGCCTACTTTTATTCCATTACGTATTAATTGGCA
Source organism: uncultured Pseudomonadota bacterium (assembly GCA_902772645.1). GTDB lineage: Bacteria > Pseudomonadota > Alphaproteobacteria > RUG11792 > RUG11792 > RUG11792. The sequence goes on from CACYBM010000035.1 coordinate 21,009, forward strand.
TGAAGGTATGTTATTATCTCAACATCATTTTCAGCAGAATGATTTAAGGACATTTCAGATACTATCGTTCCAAATGGATTCTATATCTCATAATAATTATGGTATTAAGCATTTAGTATACGATAAGAATGCATTAAATAATGGAATATATAGAATAGAAGAACTGGAAGCAATATTTCCTGATGGACTTATAATTAGTTATTATCCTAAATTACATAGTGGATTAAAGCCAATAGAAATAAATCTTGATAATTGTATATTAAATAATAATAGTATAACAATATATTTAGCTATAACTAAAGTATTAAAAGATGTATCTCCAATAACTGCAGAACATCCTAGATTCTATGAAATAGAAACAGATGATATTAAGGATGATAATCTAGATACTAATAAAATAAATATTCCAAGACTATTTCCTAATGCTTTCTTACATTCTGGCGATCAATTGCATGAATTTTGTACTGGTTTTCCAATTTGTTTAATACAAGTAAATAGTGGTATATATTCAATAGTTGATTGGACACCACCTTGTATTTATATTAGTAAAAATTCCAAAATACATAATGTATGTATAGAATTATTAAAGTTATTAAAAGAAAAATTAACTATTACTGAAACTGATCTAGAAATACAGAGAATATTATGTAACATAAGATTAGTATTGCCAACATTAGAAGCAATGTTAATTAGTAATAACTTGAAACCATATGATTTATATATAGAATTAACCAGAGTATTTGGAGCTGTATCAATTATAAAATTTGATGAATTATTACCAACAATTGTCCCATATAATCATAATGACATAGACGGTTGTATTTATTATCTAATTAAATTAATAAATGATTACATATCTTATATAGATAAAAATTATACAATACTACATTTTACTAAAAAAGAAAGATTCTTTTATAGATATTTGACAAGTAAAGACATATCAAGTATAAAAAATAATAAAATATACATAGGTATAAAGGGAGAAAAATTAAGTACTATAAATGATATAGAACAATGGATTAAGGAATCCATTATAGTATCTGATTTCGCATTGGATCAAGTTAGAACTAAACGTATTCAAGGAGCTAGTAGGAATATACTTGATAAAAATATAGCAGTTAAATTAATGCCGAGTAGTGGAGTAGTATTATTTGAAATAGATTTAGATAAAAAATACATAGGAGAAGAACAAAATTTACATATATTTAATCCTGGTAATTCTTCTAATTTTACTCCAATTGATATAATATTATATCTGCCAAAACATGAGGTATAGTGAGTTTTAATGCGAGCAGTAGTGCTGTTGTACATTGTTTCCAAGCATTCTATTATGAGCTATTAAGACAGAAGGAAAAAGCTCTTAGTTTATATTTATCAAATAATAATAAAATAAATGATGATAAATATGATAAAGACATAGAAGGATTAATAGTAACAATACAAAAAAAATTAATTAATACAATTGAAACTGTTAATAATACATTAATAGAAAGATCTAGGTTATCATCTAATAATATTCGAGATGTTAAATATATAATAACAGTATTGGCAGATGAAACATTCATAAATCTCAATTGGGAAGGAACCGAAATATGGAAGTTATATTTACTAGAAAAGAATCTATTTAAAACTGAAATCGCTGGCGATAAGTTCTTTGATATGGCTGATATTACCTTAAATAATCTGAATAATGAAGAAATGGCATTTATGTATTTAGTTGCTTTGAGTCTTGGTTTTAAAGGTAAATATAGAGATATTGAGAATGCTGATGAATATTTGAATTGGTATAAAAGTAAATTATATGCAATTATTCATTTTAATAAAGAAAAATTATTTTATCCAGGGAGGCAACATTTAATTAATTCTTGCTATGATTATACATGTGCAGAAGGAAATAATAAATTGTTACCAGATACTAATTATTGTATAATAATTATTATAGTAATATTTATACTATACTTAGTAATTAGTTACTTTATTTGGTTTAATATCACAGGAGATATCAATACAACAATGATGCAAATGCACCAACAAGTTTATGGTAACTCAACTGTATAAAATAATAATATGCAATTTCTAGCAAAATTTTTTGAATATTTTAATAGTAAATCATCTTCGTTTCCATTAATAATAATGATTATATTATTAGTTGCTTTTTTTGCTTTACTGATTGTAATACTAGTTACTATAATATCAATAAAAAATGGGAAGCTAGAATATAATGTTAATATACCAAAAATTAAAAATGATTTATTACCTCCCTCAGCGTTACAAGGCAACCAGCAGGATAATGCTAATAAGGAACAACAATCTGAACAATCTTCAGGTAATAATAGTAATGATAAATCAAACTTTAATATTACATGGTTATTAGGAGAAAGATTAAATCAATTTCTAATAAACAAAGGTTATATTCAGGTAAATAAAATAATAAGATCATTTTTTAATGCCAATCAATACTTGAAAAACATTTTCGGTATTAAGTATAAGTATGCATTACCATGGTTTGCTATCGTTGGTACTTCATATTCCGGTAAATCATCATTATTACAAGGATTTACTCAAGATGCATTAGAAGATAAGAATAATGATGTATTATCATGGTGGTTTTTAAAGAATGGAGTAGTATTAGACATTTCAGGAAACATGTTTCTGGAAACTGATAAAGTAGGGTTTGATACTTATTGGAATACATTATTAAAATTACTTTATAGATATAGACAAAAGAAACCAATTAATGGAATAATATTAACAATACCAGCAAATGAGTTATACGGTAAAAATAAATTATCAATTGATGATATAAAGCATAGAGCACAATACATTGCTAGAAAATTACATTTTACTCAGTTATATTTGGGTATTAAATTACCTATATACATAATTATTACTAAAACAGATGTAATACCTGGATTTCAAAGTTTCTGTTCTGAGATACCAGTTAGGAACAGAAATAACATGTTAGGATGGTCTTCTCCATTCACACTTGATACTGTATATAATCCAAATATATTAAGCATGGCATTTGATGATATTGAAAATGAATTAAATGAAATAAGATTAGAAATATTTGCTGAAAACTTAATGTCTTCTATGAAAGATGGAGTATTCGTATTTCCAAGTGAATTATTAACAGTAAGAGAATCTTTAAGTATTTATATTAATACTATATTTATGGATTCAGCATTTCTAGCAGGTGGATATTTTAGAGGATTTTATTTTACTGGGGATAGTAAAATGATTCCTCTTGAAAAACTACCTTCTGGTAATAATACAAGTGATGCTAACGCATTGGCTATCATTGGTACTCCTGATGCTGATATCAATGAGGCAGGTAATATATCAGCTTCATTTAAAGACGAAAAATACATACCTAAAAAGATATTCTTCTTTGAAGATTTGTTATTAAGAAAAATATTCTTGGAAGATTGTGTAGCATCTCCTATGAAAAGCAAAGTAGATAAAGCTCATAAAACAATATTTACTTCTAAAATAATAATTGCATTACTTATATTTCTTGGTACTTATTCTTTATTTACTGCTACTGATAAACTTAATGATAATAAAAATAATTTATATCCATCATTATATCAATTATCATCAATAATAAATGAATCTAACGAGTTAGACTATAAGAATTTAAAATATGAGGATAACAATAAATTAGCAAATTGTAGTAATCAATTGCTGTCAATAATACAAAAACTTAATAGGATGGACTTTAATTCGCCTTTTATTCCAGCTTCTTGGTTTAGTGATATAAATAGTAGAATAAAAAATACACTAAGTGAATCATATAAAAAGGTGATAATAAGAGCAGTATATATTAATTTATTATTGAAAGCAAAATCGTTATTAGACGCTCAAGAACAAACAAAATCCAGTACATTAGAAGAATCATTTAATCCATTTAAAAGTAAAGAATATCTACAGTTAAAACAATACTTAAGTGACTTTTTACTATTGGAAAATAATATCAAGAAATTTGAGAGCTTAAAAACATTTGCTGATCCTAAAGATCTAAATGATTTAATAAAATATACTTTTAATGTATCATTACCAAATAATTTCTTAAAAAATTATAATGATTTAAAATCTATATTATCAAATACTTCATTCCCATCATTGGATCTTTCATCATACAAGCAAGTCGCATATAATAACTTTGTTGAATTACTTAAAAATTTCGTTAATTCAATATTCTTTACTACTTCAAATACTAACGTAGTATCTCAATTTAATACTTTTTTAAATAAGCTATTAAAAACTAATTTAAAAAATTTACCAAATTGTAAAGCTGTAAAAGATTTCTCTAGGGCATTAACACTAGCTTGTAATGGTTTTTCTAATAAATATAGTGATGTATATAATGCTAAGGATTTTGAAAATAATGAAGATTATCAGTCGTTACTAAAAAATATAGAAACGTTGTTCGGTAAAGAAGCAGTAAAACAAACCAATGATATTATAATAAACAATGTAATCTTCTTAAGAGAGCAATTAGGTAAATTAAACAATAAATTGTTGCAAAGCAAAATAATCAATAAAGATAAAAAAAATAAAGATGAAATAATTGAAAATAATAATGATAATAATAAAAATATTAATAATGATAAAAAAGAACCAGATGCAAATTGGATACTTGAATTAGAAAAGAATTTGAGAGAGTTATGTGCAGAATGTTTTATGGAAGAATCTGAAGAAAAAGAATTAATAACTGAAATTCCTGACAATAAAATAATGTATTGGGATATGTCATTAATAGATAAAGCAATAGCAATTAGTTTAAAGTATGATGAATTTTGTAGTTCACAACTTAATAATTTTCCTGAAAATATAAGAGATGGATTATCAATAATAGCAAGAAACAATTTGTATAACATAATAAAAAACACAATAGCTAAGGCACAAATAATAAGTGATATTCCTAATGATATTACTAATAATAGTAGTCCAGAAGAAGTACTTAGTAGACAAATATCAGAATTAAAAGAAGTAGCTCCTAAATTAACACAATTAATGGAAATATTAAAACCAGACAAGTATAACAAGTTATTTAACAATTTAAATAAACTAATTAGTAAAATAGGCATATCATTACTTACCAGTATTGATAAATTACTTAAAGAACAAAAACCGTACATGCCTGCTAATTTGACATTTGAATACTGGGATGGCCAGAAAGGTGGTGGATTATACTTGTATTCTACATGTGATTTGGAAGAACTTGAACTATATATGCAGGTACAAAGAAGTATAATCAATAAGTTAGCAATTGAATTTGCTCAACCTATAGTTAACTTTTTAATTTCTATCAAGTATGGTAATAATAATTTATTAAATAAGTGGAGTAAAATAATAGATAATTATTCAAGTTTTTCTCAAAAGGATTTGAAGAGTTCTATCAATTTACTAGAGAATTTTATTAAAACCACATTAAACGAATGTACAGTAGATAATATAAAGGACTTAATACCGATTAAAGATATACAAAGTGATACTAGTGATTATTTTTTGAGTATTATGAGGGATATAAAAATAAGTATATTATCTAGAGCGGAAGTATTAATTAGACAAAGAAATATAATAAGATATGAAAGATTAAGAGAATACTATAAGAAATACCTAGAAAATTATTATCCATTTAAGAATCCATCAAGTAAAGAGGAAGCAGTAAGAGATGCTGATTTAGATTTAGTAAAAGGATTACTTAGCATATATGATGAATATGGAGGTACTCCAGAGACTTTATTGGATACTATTTATCAATTGGATGAAGGAAAAGAAGTATATAAATTTGTAAAGAAGATACATTTATTTAAGGAATTATTTGGAGATTTATTAAATAATAATAGTGGAGAGGTAATAAAACTCAAATTGGAAGCTGATTTTGCAGTTAACAGAGGAGACGAAGCTAATACTGACTATTTGGTTGATAGAGTATTTAAACCAAATCATGATGCTAATATAGAGGCAATTAATCCTAATAAACAAGGCATATGGTACTTTGGAGAACCTATAGAGTTTAATTTAAGATGGGCTGAGGATGATGACGATGCTCCTCACCCATTATATAATCCAAAAGATAGTGATTTATCAGTAGAAAAAACTAAAGCCAAGATAAAATGTGATGGTGCCTGGTCTTTATTAAGATTTTTACAAAAATACAAATCATCGTTAAATTATGGAAAATTACACGATCCTAATCAGAATATATTAGAATTTAAAATACCATTAGATGATAGTAAAACAGCAAGGTTATTCTTAGGAATTACTGTATTCAAACCACAACAATCTGATTCAGCACTAGTTAATAGCGTAGCTATTCCAAGTGTTCCAGGCAAAATGCCTCCTATTCCACATGGAGTATTATCTTTTATTAATGTACCAGTATTAATAAATAAAATTATTGGTAGAACAAATAATAATGATTTACAAAAACAAATAAATACAATAGTACAAAATAATAAAAATAAAGAGATTGAAGATCAGGAAAAAGTTGAAGATAATAAAGATAAGAAAAAAGATAAAGTAGAGAATAAAGCAAAACCAAAAGAAAATGAGAAATTATCAAGTACAAATAGAAAACAAAAAAAGAAAACAAATAATAAGAAGTTATCAGAGAATAAAGAGAAAGCAAAACTTAATAATAATACAAAACAGAAAACAAATAAAAAGAAAGAGAATATTGTTGTTGAAGAAATAAATGATGAGGATGAAATAATACAAGAAGAAACCAGCACGAAAGTAGAAGATATTTTAAATAGCGATGCTCCGCCTGTATTAAAGGAAGATGATGCACTAATAACTATAAGTTCCCATCCTATAGGATAAAATATACATAATGTATTGGAGGAAATGTAAATTTTCATATACAAGTTGTTTTATATGCTATTAATAAACTGAGGTAAAAATCATACAATATATAAAAAGTATTTAAAACTCTATGTACTCATTTTTTATTTGTTATAAAGCATATATTCTACACAATATAACTAACATAGAGAGTAAATATGAGATCTTTATAGTCTTAAAAAAATGCAATAGGATTTACTAATAATATTAGTAATAATGTAACAAAAATATTTACAAGCAATATACACCTAAAAGTAATAATGACGAATATTAATAAAATGTAGTTTCTTTTTCATAAAAGCTATATTACTTACAGTTATAGTTAAATATAATGTTATTAACATAATAACGTCTTTAATGGTCAATATTCATAAATAATTAGATAACCTGACATACGTAATATTGTATTAGACTATAGTATTATGTTAACAACATATGTATAAAATTACTGTTCTACATATTGGCATCCAACAACTACTCTATAAACATTTAAAAAAATTTACGTATTTTTCATATTGTTTGAAAGATATGTTCTCATCAATTTTATATTTTCTGTACTTTTGTAATTTGGGAATTTTATGAGCATAGTCAAAATAAAGCATAAGCAGTTTCTTTGAATTGTATTGAAAATTTTCTAGATTCTTTTTGAACACATTCCAAATATGTTGATGTTTCTTTAAACAAATTACGCAAATACTCAGCCGATGTTTTAAGCTAAGTAATATCTTTCTCATTTATGTTTATAGTTGGGATTGGTGCTGTTGCTTTTCTTAGTTTCTTAATTAGCAACAAAACCTTGTTTGAAAAAGTATGATCTTCAGTTGGTCTAAGTGTTAATTTATAATTATTATTTACATCTACTAGTTTTTTATAATAGCTTAACCATTTATATTAAATACATTATTAATGAGCATAGAAAAACATTTACAAGTACACATTTTAAGTATACAACTTAATGTTTACTTTTGAACAAATTATATAATACTATGCATGATGCGCTACATGTGATTGCTATGTCCGCAAAATTAAATGCTGGCCAGTGCCAGTTTTTATAATATATATCTATAAAGTCAATCACAGCACCATGAATTATTCTATCGATAAGATTAGCTATTGCTCCTCCAATTAATACCGATAATAATATTCGCTCAATACTGTTTCTAAACTTACAGAAAGCAAATAATAGTATTATTATTAATAATACTGACATTATCATTAAACAGTACATTCCAGACATAGTATTTGGAGATAATAACCCAAAACTAGTTCCGTAATTGAATACTAATACTAAGTTGAATCCAGTAAAAACATTTATAATTGAATTAATTTTTAAATTAGATAATATGACCAATTTACTAGCTTGATCTAGAATTATTGTCAGTAAACAAAATAGTATACAAATTATTAAATTTCTTTTATTGTACATTTCTATAAATATTATATTATTTTTACAATATACATTATTATAACATACTTACTTGTCTCTCATTTCATAACATGAATCACACAACCTTGTAATTACATTGGAACTTGGCATATAATTTATTTTATTCATATAAAACTAATATTCAACTATTAATGTATATTATATATTATTACAATATAGTTAATGATATCCAATTTTATAAAAAAAACAAATAAAAAAACTACATAACATTACAATTTATAGACCTCATATACATATATAGTAATTCCTATTAAATAAGTATATAATACATCATTATTTAACATATTATAACAATAATAAACTATTTCATATTGCCTCTACATTAAAACACATTGTTTTATTCCTACAAATTCAACAGTTATTTATTAAACAACTTTATATTGCATATTACATACATATATATAAACAAATTTATTACTACACAATTATATACACAATTATTCTGTATATTATGTTTAATTATAATATAATCAATTATAACTTATCTAATTCCGCAATTGCATGTACAGTTAGCACATGGCATGTGGTTCTTGTTAGTTACTATGAATCCAGCACCAAAGCCGTTATCAAATAATTCTATATCAACACCGTTCAATAATACTTCAATACTAGGATCATAATATATTTTTATTCCATCGACTTCCATTACAGCTTGTTCAGTAGTTGGTTTCTCATTAACATATCCTAATGTATAATCAATGCCAGAACATCCACCACTTATAACAGATATATTTATTCCTATACTGTTATGCTCATTGATTAATTCTTTAATCTTATTAGCAGCTTCCTTTGTAATATTTATTGGAGATAATGTTTTGCTTTGTTTATCTTTATAATTATTTACCGCAGCTTCTATACATTCCTTTGCTAATACAGAACAATGCCTCTTTAATTCTGATAATTCCAGTGAATTAGCAACATCTTCATTTCTAATCGACAATGCTTGATCTATTGTCATTCCTTTAAGTAATTCAGATACCATTTCCATTGATGCTATAGCAGAAACACAGCCAAATACTTTATATTTAACATCTAATATTTTATCATCTTTATCAAAGAATAATTGTACTTTCATTACATCACCACACAGAGGAGAACCTACTATTCCAGTTCCTACATTTGGTAAATTTTCATCAAATCCCCCAACATTCTTTAGATTTTCATAATACTTAATAGTATTATCACTATACTTGTATTTACCAGTTGCTGGTTGATTATTTATTGTATTAGATACATTTCTATTATTATCCATGCTTATATATACCTCTCTCAAATCTCTTATTAATATCTATTCCTGCTTTAATCATATCCCAAACTGCACTTATTGATCTAAGTTTTAATGTAGCATTAGTCAAATCCTCAACAGCTATATTAATATCTTCTTCAGTCGTATGTCTTCCTATTGCTATCCTCAAGGAAGATTGTGCTATATCAGGAGCTACTCCCATTGCATCTAAGACATGCGAGATAGTTAACTTGTTGGACGTACAAGCTGAGCCTGAAGATATTGCTATTCTTTTAGATTCCATCATTAACGACTCACCTTCACATCCTCTGAAACTAACATTTATAATACCAGGATAGTTAGATGTCTGTGCACCATTAATATATATTTCTTCCAGATTATTTTTTATTTTATCAATAAATAATTGTCTTAATTTAGCAATACGTTCTAGTTCTGCATCAATACATGAATGAGATAATTTCGATGCTTCAGCTAATCCAACACATAATGGTACTGGTATTGTTCCAGCTCTAATACCAAACTCAATGTCAGGATTAGCTCTAGGAACTCTTATATATTTTTGCTTATCCCTCTTACAGTATAAAATACCAATTCCTTTAGGACCATATATTTTATGACCAGAAGCACTCATAAAATCTATATCCAATGCTTTTATATCACAGCATATTTTACCATATGCCTGAGTAGCATCAACATGTATTAAACTATTATATTTATGGCATAATTCAACTATTGGTTTTATATTTTGTAATACACCTGTTTCATTATTAACTAAACAGATGGATACTAGTCCTTGATTTGTTTTCAATTGTTCTTCTAAATAATTAATATCTAATAATCCTTCATTATTTACTTTTAAAAAATGTACTGGTTGTTTTAACGCTTGTAGTCTATCTGCTATACCTATAATAGAAGCATGTTGTGTTTTGGCTGTAAAAAAACATTGTTTCAATTTTTCTATAGTTCTTAATATAGCAATGTTACTTGATTCAGTGGCTCCACTAGTGAAAATTATCTCCTCTGCGCTTACGTTAATATCATTTGCTATTTGTTGCCTAGCATTAGTTAAGGCTTCCAGTGCTTCTGCTCCATAGTAATGCAATGAATTAATATTACCATATACATCATTAAAATAAGGTAACATTACTTCTAATACTCTGGGATCACATGGAGTAGTAGCTGCATAATCTAGATATATTGGCTTATTGTGCTGATTATTACAACCCATATCTTTTACTTTTCATATTATATATATGCAAACCACTCAATCCAATTATAATAAATATATCTAATTGTGACAATAAGGCATATATATTACACATTTAATAAAAACTTAATACTCAATGTAGTTGTAAGATACGTTTATAATATAATCTAGTATTTTACTTTATTACTTAAATTATATAACTTATTATTTCCTGATAAACCTTTTTCTAATATTGTACTCTTGGGATTGCTACATGGCACTTGAGGAATATAACAAACAACACAATCTTTAGGAATAATTACTTCACCACTTTTATATCCTTCCAATCCTATCAAAATATTAATTAAAGTAGTTTTACAAACTCCATTATCTCCAACTATAGCTATCTTGGCACCAATTAGCACCTAATAATTTCCTTAGCACCAAAATATTTTGTTAGATTTTTAACTATTATCATGTGTTGTTATGATATATTCGTACTGTTTATATATGTAAAAGATATGCAAACAAATTTGACATAAATCATATTTGTATTATTCATTTAATTACATTTACAATTTTGTATATTATACTTGCAAATAATGAAAAAGTTCATGAATTTTGCTTGTGACAATGTAATTATTTAAATACATTTGATTTTCATTGTAATTATATTTCAATAACCTCTATTTTATTTGGTTAAATTACTATACTTCTTATAATATTGTACCTTTATTTGGTAATTGAAATAACTCAACTTGTTTTTTTTGTTGATAACATTACGTTATGTACTATGGTTGTACATATTTTTAAAAAGGGATTAATAAGAACTTATTAAAGATTACTATATGATCTAGTTTATATATAACAAAACACTATACAATGTTATATATTATCTCATAACATTGCATAAATAAATATTGATTCAATTTAAGACAATGTTATTTTTTTCGTGATTTAATTAAATCAGCATAACCTTGTTTTTGCAATTTCAATTCCAATTGACTTACTTGAGAATGAGCATAATCTTGTTTTTGCTTTTCCAAGTTCAATTGACTTAATGCAATTTTAGTATACAATTGTTCTCTTTTAGCTAATGAATTATATAAAGCGTTGTATTTATCATATATATTTTTCCATTCGTTATATATTTCAACAATGGTTGATATGTAGGATCTCGCAATATTTTTCCCTTCAGAGTATTTCTTGCCATTTTCATCTTCTTTAATATCATATCTTTTACTAGGATAAGATATATCTATGCTACCAAATGTTTTTGGATTACCAAACATTTCTTCTATTTTATTTTTAGTAATACTGTCGTCTTTATTAGATATTATTAAAGTATGCGTGAAATATTCTATCATATTTTTTATACTATTTTCTTTCTCTTCATCTATTCTTATACCAGAATAATTAATATAATCCTGTATTTCTTTATTATAACTTAATATGTCCAGATTTTTCTCTTCATTTAAAGCCACAGATAATAATTGTAATAATAAGCTCAGACACAAATCTTTTGTTTTTTTATGACATGTTATGAAATTCATTATTGTATTATCATCAAATGGTTCGTAACACATCTCATACCAAAAACATTTACACAAATATTCCTCATTACGTGTTGAATAAAAATAATTATACAAATCATTCAATCTTTTTTTGATACGAAAATTGAACATTTGAAAAACCGGTTCCACCTCCACCTTATATTTATCATCTGTTTCATCCCTAAGAAATGATTTTATATATTTAAGAAATGATTTTAATCCTATAATATATTTATTATCTTCTTTTATTACATGAAACATTTCTGTAATGTATCGAGGTGCTAATTCATTAAAATTCTCCTGTGCTAATATTTTTAATGTACGATTTGCTACAATATCTTTTATTTCACTCATCATTTGTTCTTTCATCATCTTTTTTATCTTTTCTTTATATTTATTATCTTTGATTTTATTAACTATTTGTTTGATTTCTTGTTTATTTTGAGCTTCTATAGCTTTATCTGCCCATTCCTTAAATTGATTGTGACATAACTTTTCACTTATCTTATTTGTTAGTTGATGAAACATTATTGTTTTGAAATTTCTACTATTTTTATCAATATCATTATTAACATATGCAGGTAATTTTATGTTTCTACTATCACTTGTTTTTATATTTGCGTTTATACTATCCTTGATATTATCATTGTCATATTGTGCTGATTCTGGTACTATATTATCATTTCTATCTATATCATTATTAATATAGTGTACTAATTTCACATCGACTGGGTTTTTTACTTCTTTAATATCTTCTGTATTGTCGTTTTGCTTCAATTTACTATTTACATTTTTTTTAATTATCTTTTTAACGCTGTTATTTTTACCTTTAGCATTATTTAATAGTTTATGTCTCAGTTTAGCTAAAACAGTACTATCTCTAAAATATTTGAAAATATTATTCAGTTGCCTTGTATTATTATTTCCTATTTTTCTCAGGCGAATATTGTTATCATTTTTTTCATCTTGTATTAACAAAATCGAATTATCTTTTTCCGATATATCTTTCTCTAATATACCATCTGTATTTAACGTCATTAATGTTGTATTCTGAGACATGTCATCTATTTTGTTTCTTACCGGTGACATAGTAACAAGATTCATAGCACTTTTAGCATACGAAGATGCTTCTGTATCATCTGTGAAACAAACACCAGGTGTATTATTCAATTTTGTATCAGAAACATGCTTACTTATTAATTTTTGTATCCCAATATTTATACGATTATTTCGACAATTTACATTATTTTCCATTGAGTTATTAATTTTTTTTTCATTATTGTTTGTTTTTTTTACACCTTCCTTATTACAGTTTAAATTATTGTTTTGGTAATCTTCAGTATTTTCTGCCGTAGAATTATTACATTCAGTATATATATTTTGGGAATTTAGATTATTATTACTGAATAGATTAGGATATGATTTATTAATATTACACATTGATATTACACTATCAGATTTCTCTGGAAATACATGCATAGCATTACCACAATCGATAGCTAAATCTAATACCATAATCAAAAGAACTAGTTTTGTATATTGCATATAAATACCCCAATTTAGAAAAAATAACAATTATCAATATATCCCTTATTATAACACAAAACTGTGAAATTTTAGTGAAATCTCAAACAAAATTTAATAAAATATAATATATTATAACATAAATTCATTACATACCAAATACACTATGATAAATAATTTATAATGACTAACACTGCATCAATACTAGATAATAACTACACTTTAATAAATGTTAAACATTAAAAATTTTATAGTATTAGATTTATAGCAATTTCCATACAGTTGCGTTACATAATGATTCTTTATATAATCCACTCCAAATAGTACAATTGTATTTTATACAAACAAACATCTGAAACACTGTAAATAACACTATAATAATATTACTGTAGAACTAAAATACCTATGGTTTGCAAATCAACATACTATTTATAACATATACAAAACTAATACGCAATATTATAAATAATATAGTTTTAAATTTTTTAAATATTTATGTCATGCGATGCGTATTTATATAATACGAACTACGTTTTACATAATAAAAACTGTATTTGTGTAATATATGTTAAGTAATATGCGTTTATGCCATGAAAATTGTCTACATAGCATATACTATACTTGTATTTTACGAATTTTTTGTATAAATACCATATGTTTATACAGTATTAGAAAATTATTACATAACTATTATTACACATTTATTATAACATATCAGAAAATACTACACGCAAAACTACCAATATTACCGAAAGATAATTGTTAATGACACTTGATTACTGCTTCTGCTAATTCAATTTTGTTATTATTATAATATGTTGTATTTGAATTATTCGTGGTTTTACTATTATATTTATTATTTTTACTAGGACTCACTTGGTATTGGCATTATTATTTATCTCTGTAATATTATTAAGAATTGTATTTATAATCTTCAGTATAATTTATTTTATATATAGTACTATTATTTGTACTTAAAAGATCATTAGGTATCATATTTATAATATTATTATAATAGTTATATTACATATTGTATTGATAGCATTATTAGTTTTATTTGCAGTAAATTTAGGTATTGTATTTATGATATTATTATTCATCTTCATATTTAATTTTGATAACATCAAGCTATCTTCAGTAAAATGCTTATTATCTTGCTTTGCTTGAGAAATACTATTACTAATTAACAATCCTATTAGTAAACTAACGAACAGTAATTTCTTAACTGAAAAGTTCATAATATAACATTTAATTAGTTAACCCCCTCCTTTATTCAATACTAACATATACTTAAAATATATGCAATATTAATACATTATTATTTATAATAAAATAAACTGGAATAATAATATTGCAATAAATCTATTATAAGTACAATGCCAAAAATTCCAATACAATAATATATATAATTATTATAGAGATGAGAAGTATATGGTTGTATTCTCCTACATATAGTCACATTAAATTGATTTTTAGACATTGCTTCATTTGTATCTTGGTTTGATTTATTCTGTGATTTCTTTAAATATATTTTGGTATTTAATTCTTTGTTAAACTTTCGCCATATTCTATTTATTTTTTCATTATTATCATTACAATTAATATAATTGTTACTAAATTTTCTTATTATTTGGTTTAATTCATACTTTTGCAACAATTGACTTCTTCTCATTGATTTAGAAACATTTAAAAATAATGCTTGAAACAATAATTTAGCTTCAAATTGACTCATAAAGTTGTCTAATTTGAGATTCGTCTCATTATCATAAAATCCATCCTTTATCATTTCATTTAGTGTTTTATCATTGTTTATTAGAATTAATAGTAAATCTAAGTAATATTCAATATTTTGGTTTTTTTTGATATCAAAGCAATATATCCCCTCTGGGATAGGTATTATTTTATATTTTTCCCAATTGTTGTCATCTTGCCATGATATTTGTACACCATCTCTTTTAGTAAATTTATTTATTTGCCATTTTTTAATAAACTCCCATGTATTCATCTGTACCTTATATGAATAGTGATTATCTTCGAATTGAATAGTCTGTGGTGAAAACTCACACACTAAATTAGCATCATAACTGGAATACGCATTGTATACTAAACTGGTAATATTTATACAAATTAACATTATCATTTTGTATATAAATTTCATAATAAATTTTTAATAAGTTATATTGACATACATAGTCTAGTATATAAAGTTCATGATGTCAATAGATTTCTATAATTTAGTATTGGTTAGTTACATATAAATATTGATTAATAATTCAATATTAATTTAATTATCTTATCTTTCTTCTTACATTTGAATACTTTGTCATAATGGAATCTATTTCTCATTACATTTTTTACATAGACTCTAGTTTCTTTTATTGGAATAAGTTCTATAATTTCTAGTGTTGTTAATCCTTCAAGATTTTTTATACTATTTTTATACTTATTAAGATTTCCAGGACCTGCGTTATATGCATACAATACTTCAACAAAATTGTCATTATACTTCTGCATTAGTCCATCTAAATGATTAGAGCCTAATTTTATATTAATATCTGGTTTATATAGATCTTTGTCTTCAATTGTCATGTTTAACTTCTTTGCTTCATCTTGTGCAGTAGCTGGCATTAATTGCATTAGGCCCCTAGCTCCTACCCAACTTTTTGCTTTCTTATTAAATGCACTTTCTTGCCGTATTACAGAGTGTACAAAACTTATGAAACATTTATCTGTATTTACTTCTTTTATATATTCTATCTCCTTGTTATTTAGTTTTTTATATGATTTTTTATTTGGTAAGTAATGCTGTTTCTTATTGATTTTACTAATAACAATTTCTAATTCATCATTTGTCTGTGCTAAATCAATTAATAGTATTTCTTCATATGGATCATCGATTTCTTCAACTAATTTATCATAGCAATACTTTCTATATTTACCATTATTATCATAATCTTTTGTAGCTTCTAATACTTTAACTAACTCTCTGCTTTGGAATTTTTGTTTTATATCATCAGGAATTTTAGGAGTAGTCGTATTATTAAAAGATAAACCAATAGGAGACATGTATTGACCAGATATATTTTGCAATCTAGTATCTGCCAAGAATCCATAAAATGTATGAAAATATTGTGCAGCCTTTTTATACCAATCTATAGCTGCTACTACATCATTTTGTGATAAATATACTTCTCCTAACCAAAATGCATTCTTACTTATACGTATTGCCTTAGTTGAATTTTCATATGCAGTTTCGAAATGTTCTTTAGCTAAATTTATTTTATTAATAAATCTGTAAGCAATAAATCCCAATAACCATTGTATTCTTGCTTTTTCTTCACTTTTTATTCTATCATTAAAGTAACACTTTTTAGCTACTTCATATGCTAATTTTGGTTCACCAGACCTCAGCATATAATAAGCTACTTCTCTTCTTTTGTCGTAGTATTTCTTATGCAAAAACACTTTATCCTCTCCTTCATTATTTGTGGATAATATATCAGCAGCTTTCTTATATTCTTTATTATTTGTTAATTGTGATATATAATCATATCTTTCAGAGGGATCAGATGGTACATCATCACTATTTGCATCTACTTTACCATTAATAATTTTGTCAATATAATCCCTGGTTGTACTATTATTTACTATATCTTTCATTACTAACAAGCAAGCTATATTATTTTGTGATTCCAGATTCTTTACTTTTTGTGCATCTTCTGAATCACTTAGATAACCACTATATGTCTCCCTAAAATCCTTTAGATACTGTTCATTTAGATTTTGAAATACATATGTTTGCTTAACAAATTTAGTTGCTAATGGTTTATTTATTGTTTCTAAACAGCCGATATATACTTCAATACCTTCCTTAGTCATTGGAGGATATTTGCTAAACCATTTATATATATCATTATTTTTTAGTTTATTACCTGTTAATTTTTTCTTATTTATGTTTTTTTCAGCTACTTTTACAGATTCATTAAATAATGGCCAGTTATTATTTTCATAGAAAAAATCAAAGACTGCTTTCGCATTCTTAGGCTTTTTTACTACCTTTTTCCATTTATCATATTTTAGTATTAATTCGTTTTTCAATGCATTATTTAATCTTGCATAACAATTATTCGAAATAAAATAACATATTATTAATAAAATTCTCAGCATCGATGTAAAAGTGTTTATATATTGTTAATAACAGAATTACAAGTATTGATTAATTTTTAGTAAAGTTTATCCTGTAATTTTATTACATCAACAATCCATAGAATACTGAATTTATACTATTCAAATATATTACATGCACATTATATTGTTATTTTTACCAATTGTAAATTAATATTAAATTATAATAATAATATATTTTTTGATAATGTCCATTTTAATAATTTAGAAAATATTGTTTAGATTAAAAATTGCTTATATGATAATTTGTTTCGTTCGAAGCAGGAATAAATAGAGTGGTAAAGTGGAAGTAGATGATTAAATTAAAATATTTATGATTCTTTTATTTTGAAAAATAATACATTATATTAATAATTAATGATGTATATTAAAAGCATAATTAATCAGTATAAAAACGAATAGATCTGTCAAACAATTGCAAGTATAATAGTTCAGTATTACAAACTAATAAATTGATGTTTAAAATTATATTTCATTGAACGAAGGGTAATAATGCTAACTAAAGTATTTATTGCACCTATTAGTGTGGGAATAGAAAGTATAAATAATAAACAGAAGATATAAATGCTTCAATATCTATGATAAATAATATCCTGGGGTTTTAATATCTTTTGTTACAGAGATATTGAAACTTAAGAATTCTATTTAGAAAGTAATAAATCTATTTGTTTACTTATGCAATAATTATTGATTGAGATATATTTTATATTCATAATTGTTATAATAATTTTCAAATACAATAAAGAAATATTACATTTCAGAAAAACATTTTATATTTTTGCAACAATAACAATATAACATTACAAACTTATTTTATATGATACATAACTAAAAATTAACACACTGTATACCAGTATTTAATTACTGATATACATGATGTTATTAGTTTATTTTGTGGAACGGTATGTTATTAAATGACACACTATTTTCAGACATTGCTTAAATACTAAATCTAATTTCTTTATTTGTTTTTGCGATCTCTTCTTTGTTAAATAATCTATGTTAAGATCATTTTTTATATTGTTTAATTGCTTGCTTATATCCCTCAGATCCAAAAAACAATATTCTATTGCTTGTTGTAAAACAACTTCAGGTTTGAATATCTTCAATTGTGAATCTACACTATTTATAAGATTTTGCAGTACGGTTGATACATGTGAGAATGTCTCATTGGTCCTTTTTAATATTGGCATGTTATCTTCTGGTAATTTTATCTGTACCCTGTTTTCAAGTTTTGAAAATTCTTGTTTTGCTAATTGTAAATGTTTATCAGGTGAGATATCAGTATAATTATAACTATTATTGTTAGTATTAATATTGTCTTCAGTTGCTTGTCCAGCATTAAATGTTGTTAAAACCAAAGCACATGATAGTGCACTTAGTTTCAAAGTTCTTAATAAATAATTAAGGTTGCTTCGCGATCTTCGATTGTTGCACGATTTTCGATTTATAAAGCAATAGCCAATCCAGTACATAAATAGTTTTGTATAAAAAAAGTTCTGCGGAAACAGATATTTCTTATAAGAAGATAAAACAGATACGTTTAATTGAAAAGACAGAGAGATAATTTATTTTTTGCAGATACTGCCTATGATGAAGGATTTGGAAAAAGGAATGCAAAAATGTTTAGAGCAAGGCAAAGAAAAAGGAGAACATGAAAAAGCTATGTTCTGCTATAGCAGTAAAAAACTGCGAAATTTATTACCCAAAGGATTAGATATTGATCTCGTATCACAATAGTGTACTAATTCAACAATAGAAGATATAAACAAATTGCAATGATTTTTTTCTAATAGTAACTTTTCATCATGAGGGATTATTCCTAATTTATTTAATACTTGGTAATTTCTTAAAATTTTATATTGAGTATATAATAACAATGTAATAATCAAAAGTTAAAATTGTTTGTTGTAATTTCATAGTGGTATATGTAATGTATTAATCAATACTATTAATGAATATTAATATAACAATAATATAAACACACATATAACTATTAACTTTGTAAATAATGTATTAATTCGTTTTCACAATTCATCATTATAAATTTTATTTTTATATCTTTTGTTTAATATAATATAAATCGCTTGTACTTTGTTACAATATTATGATACTATTCGCAATATGATGGATACTTTGTAGAGAAAATATGAAAGATATATACAGATATTTTATCATACCAGTAACAACATTATTAGCAATGGGAATGAATACAAATAATATTTGTAACCTGGAAAATATTCATAGTAATGTAATTGATACACAAACAAATACAACAAATCAAAATAACAATATAATTACACATAATACTAACATTTTACATTCACTAAATTGATTGCATTAGAATACACCAAATAATCCAACTAGGAAACTCCTAAATAAAAAAGAGTTAGAAAATATTTTGCAAAAACAAACGTAAATCATACAAATATATTGGAATGTAAATTTAAAGAAAAACAATATATTAATAAAATCAAACACTATAAAGAACTTATTTATAATAACAGCAATATGTATAATAGTATTATAAATAAAACTTCAAATATGTTTGAATTATTTTATAATGATATGTTAACTAATTTATATGAATGTAAAAATTGTAACATAATGGCACAAGTCAGGATACCACTAGCAAATGTTGCAAATATTGCACAATTATTTGATGTTTTTAATTTTATAAATAACTGTAATGATAACTTAATTAATTTACAAAACTATATTCTTTCACAACAATTAAATGACATATCAATTACAATTATTTCACTATATTCTGAATCAATAAAGAAAATTATATGCTAAAACAATGAAAGCATTGTATGAAGTCATTATTACATTACAATCAAATAAAACTAAATTACAAATTATAAATAATTCAGCAGATATTTTGCATAATGTAATAAAGCACCTTATAAATACATGCCAAACGGCATACGATTCCGATGATCTATCAATAGACGAAAATGATGATAAGAAAGAATGGAAAAGAAAAGAACAAACTTTTACATTATTAGATGTTTTAAAAACGGAGTACCTCCCTAGTATACAACTCGGAATAAATAAAACAAAAGCATCAATACAAAAAACTATTGAAATGATATCAGATTAATAAGGATTTAAATCTACAATTAAGCCTATGTTACTAGGCTTTTTTATTTTTTTTAGTAAGTTTTTTATATAATTATTTATCGGATATTTGCTCATAATTAATATTTGATATATATATTTGTAATTTAATTTATGTATTACTGGTTTTATTGGCCCTATTACTTTCATATCCTTTATTGTAGTATTATTATTAATAATACTATTTATTTCGTGAATATTGTTTAATATATTTTTAGTAAATTGCAATGCTATTTCTTCAGATTTTGATGATACCTCAATACTAGCAATATATCCATACGGAGGCATGTTTGTTAATTTTCTATTATTTAGTTCTCTATTATAAAACTCCTCTTGATTACGATTCCTATATATCTCTAACGCTTCTGGATTGTATGATTGTATTATTACTTTAGGTTCTATATTCCCTAATCTTCCAGCTCTGCCAGATACTTGGTTTAATAACTGAAAAGTATGTTCTAATGCCCTGAAATCTTCGCTGTATAACATATAGTCTACATTAGTAATAACTACTAGATTTAGATCATTGAAATTGTGTCCTTTAGCTAATATTTGAGTTCCCAATATTATATCTATTTCATGATTCTTTATTTTATTTATTATATTATCTATTTTGTTAGGAGTGTTCATATTATCACTGGAACACATTATTGTAATATAATCTGAGAACAATCTATTACATTCCTTGTATACTTTTTCTATACCAATTCCTATATTTATCAAATATGGATTATAACATTTTGGACACTTATTAATACTTGTAATTTCATATCCACATCTATGGCACATTAATTTATTAATCATGCTATGATAACATAATAATGTATCACATGCAGGACACAATGCTTTCCATCCACATTTAGGACATATTTTTTTTGGAGCATATCCTCTTCTATTAACAAATATTAATACTTGTTGTTTTAATTTTAAATATTTATTAATCTCATCTATTGTCTCTTGACTAAATATTTCCTTATGAGGTGTGCCAATCATATTGTGTATAATAATATTTGGTAATTTGGCATTTTCATAAAATCTAGAATTAAGTTTTAAATAACTATATTTTCCTTCAATTGCATTTTTATAACTTTCCATTGATGGAGTAGCAGACGATAATACTATTGGTATATTTAAACAAGATGCCAAATATACTGCCATATCTCTGGCATGATATATTGGAGTATTTGTTTGTTTAAACGTTGTTTCATGCTCTTCATCTACAACTATGAATTTCAAATTTGTAAAGGGTATAAACAAAGCTGACCTAGCTCCTACTACCAATATCGGTTCATTATTTATTGCTTTCCTCCAGATATATAATTTTGTAGTAATATTGATTGAATTATGCCACATGAAAACTTCAATATTACATCTGCTAGCTATAGATTGAGCGAGAGAGTTTGATAATGCTATTTCTGGTACTAATATTAGTACTTGCGCATTACTATTTATTAATATTAATCGTTTTACTACTTCCAAAAATACTTCAGTTTTACCTGAGCCAGTAATGCCATGCAATAGTGTAGCGTTGAATTTACCAATACTATTCCATATACTCTCAACAGCGTTATTTTGTTCTATATTTAGTATTACTTCTCTTTTTTTATCAGGTTTTATACTTTTAATCTTTCTTGGAATCTTATTTATATTATCTATTGAAAATGGTACTATTAATGATAATGCAGTTCCAAGCGGTATTAAATTATAATCAGCAAATAATTTTATGAATTTAATATAACTACTTGGAATATTGTACTGCAATACTTCAGTTATCTCAGTAATACTACCGGTATAATTACTAGTTTCTAATGTTTCCAAGATTATACCAATAGTTTGTTTTTTATTAAAATTTATTATCACTAATTGTCCTATATCTAAATTAATATCTAATTTATATATATAATTATTAGATATATTTTTTCTGACAATTCCAACATTGTAATACATATTTATATCACCAGTTCTATCACATTATAATTATCTATATTACTATTAATACTACAGACTCAATGCATTCTTTACAACAATACTTGCATTATAATACACATTCGTATAACAAGGTCTACTACATTATAATTGGCTGTATTTACAATATTAATAGATTTTTTACAATGATGTTTATATTATAATATAATTTTATATAACTATTTTGCTTATTAAAATACTTTATTAATCCATTCATATTTTTATGTCATTGATATTATGCTCGTAATTATTTTTAGTATTTTTAATACTATATCAATAATCTACACTCTGTCAAATAAACTCTTATATTTAATTTAATATTGCATTTATATTACATATATATTTTTGTACATTGTATTTAGATTATCTGATCTGAGTAAACTACCATTCGCACAGCATATAACATTAGTTTTTTGATGTTAACTAGTGTCATATACAAAGTAATTGTTTTAATATATACTCAGACATATTTTTCACTAGTATGTAGTATTAATTTGTAAATATTAGAATTTTATTCCAACAGTGTTGCAGCCACAGTCTACATGCAATATTTCTCCTGTAATATCAGAAGCCAAATTACTTACGAGAAAGGTACAAGCATTGCCAACTTCTTCTTTAGTAATATTTCTTTTCAATGGAGATCTATTCTTTTCAAATTCTAATACTTTTGAAAACTCTCCAACTCCAGAAGATGCTAATGTCTTTATAGGTCCAGCTGAGACTGCGTTTACTCTTATGTTAAAGTCTCCTAAATCATTGGCTAAATATCTCACACTAGATTCTAATGCTGCCTTAGCCACTCCCATCACATTGTAATTTGGAACAGTTTTTTCTGAACCATAATATGTCAAAGTAACTATACTACCACCATTAGGCATGATGCTACTAGCATACTGACATATTTTGGTTAATGAATAACAAGAAATATTCATAGTATTCAGAAAATTATTTCTGGATGTATTATAGTATTTACCTTGTAATTCATTCTTATCTGAAAAAGCTATTGAGTGAACTATAAAATCTATACTATTGTATTCTTCTTTTATACTGTAAAATACATCATCTATTTCTCCATCATCGCAAATGTCACATCTATATATTTTGCTATTCTTAAATTCTTCCATATCTTTTATTTTTTCTACAAACCTATCAGATTGAGCAGTAAACATTACTTTAGCCCCGTTATTTATCAAGGATTTAGTAATACCATAAGCTATTGAATGTTCATTTGCCATACCCATTACTAAACCTATTTTACCTTTAACTATCATATTAAAATTCCTAATTGCTTCTTTCTGTATATAGTTTAAAAAAATATTTAACATTTCTCAAAAGACTTTTTTAGCCCATAAATTAACTATTAATTTTAATAAGTTTGTTATAATTAAATAAAGATATAAATATATTTTACATTACTAAAAACGTCTATGAAATTGTTAATAAAATTATTTGTTTTTACAGTATTAATTTATAATACATCAGATTGTATATGTTCTACCAATACTAACAAAATATCAGATAATAATAAAATAGCAAATAAAAATAAAATAAAAAAGAATAAAAAAGAAATAAAAAATAACGGAGACAATAATAAACAAGGTAATAATTCTACGAAAAATAATAACAATGACAAGCTAGACCATAATAATAAAAAGGATAGTAATAATAAAAACAATGATGAATCAAACAGTAATAAAAATAAACAAGAAAGTAATCATAAATACAATACAAATAATAATAAGATGCGTGAAAATGAAGGTGAAAAGGCTAACAATAATAATGAAGATAAAGAGATAGAGGCTGATAGTAATGAAGGTAGTGATCACGAGGGAAGTAATAATAATCACAACCAAGAAGATAACGAGGATAATGATGATGAAAATAATAAAAATGATGAAAGCAGTAATGAAAGTGATGATGAAGATAGTAATAATGAAGATGAAAATATAAGAGAAGATGACGATGACAACAGTGAAGAAGATGACACTGAAGGTGACGATGACAAAGAAGAAATAGAAGAAGACGATGATACCGACAATAGTGAAGAGGATGATGATGAAGAATATACCGATGAAGATGATGATGAAGACACAGAAGATGAAGATACAGAAGAGGATGATGACGAAGAAGACATTGAAGAAGAGGATAATATCGATGATCCTTTAGAAAATGTCAATAGAGCTGTGTTTGCATTTAATGATAATATGAATAATTTATTAGACAAATTTACATCAAACAAAGAAAATAAATCAAATTCCAAAACATCTCCAGTATCTAAAGCAATAGGCAATTTTGCACATAATTTCTTTGAAACACCAAGAATTATTAATTACGCATTGCAGGGTAATATTAAGAATATGTCTAATACTATTGCGAGATTACTTATAAATACTGCATTTGGATTTTTTGGAGTAGCAGATGTTGCTGAGAACTTTGGATTCAAGAAGAACAGAACATACTTTGGAGATACATTGAAGAAATGGGGAATGAAACCTGGACCATATGTGGTATTACCAATACTAGGTCCAACAAGCCTCAGAGGAGCTGTAGGACAAGCCTTTGAAACAATTCCTTTGCAAACTGCCAAACTGCCAATTAATAATTTAAAACCATTACCTAAAAATGTTATATATTATGCTACATATTGTAGTGGTTTACTAGCAACAAGAGCAGCGTATGGTGATATGATAAAGCAAGTATCATCCATGTCTAAAGACAAATATAAAACATTTAGAAGCATAACAATGGCCATGGAAAACAGTTAAACTACCCTATTATTTCCAACAAATTACTATTAAAGTTGGCTATTGCTTCTTTTATTTGAAATGTTTGCTTTTTATTATTGGACAATATGAGTTCTATTGATTCTGTTATCCTCAATATGTAATTCGGACATCCTTCCTGCAATGCCATTATACCTTTATTAGTAGTATTCAAGTAAACAGCTTGAGCATTGCCATCGTATAAAATTTTATTATCTATAATTATTTTGACTAGTATCATAATTAAACCTTAATAATCTAACTTAGCGTAATTCTTAGAAGGAGGTATAGTTGGGACATTATCAGCTAATAAACTCCTAAAACTACGCCTTGATTTTATTCTTACATACCATGTAAGCAGTATATCATCATAATTAGTCCATTTTAAAATAGATAAATAATCAAATATTGAAATGAAAGATGCTACACATATATCAGCTATTGAGAAATCCCTACCAGCCAACCAAGATCTCCTTTCAAGTAAATAAATAATTTTGCTTAAGTACTTTGGAATTTTATACAAAGCATTACGAATTACATCAGGATTAGGCGCGTTTACTGTTTTTGATTTAAACCTCTTTATTATTTTTTCGTTCATTATTGGATAATATACTTCATGATAAAAATCGTTTACAAACCAATAAGATAATCTTCTTGCTTCTACTCTTTGCATTATTGAGCGTCCAATTAGGTCTTGTTCTGGATATGCTTCATCTAAATATTCAATTATTGTAGTAATACCAGCAATTGTAGTACCATTAACATCTCTTAGAACAGGCAACAATTCCTGATCGTTGTACGACTTTAATTGTTCGGATAAATTCCAAGGCAATTCATATTGCAAATCAAAATCCAATTGCTCTTCTGTTAGCATTACCCTAATTATTCTAGAATAAGCATGTAAAGGATAGTAAAATAATGTCCTCATTTCTATAATACTGATATTTATATTTCCAATATTGTATCTTGTTTTGCCTTGACTTTTTTATCTACATTTGTATTAAATTGATTTAACAAATCTTGTATATCATCGTTTAATTTTTTTTTAATATCTTCATTGATTTCTTTTAATTTTTCTAAATTTTTAATATAATCTAACGCATCATGCCTTATATTCCTTAATGTTATTCTGTATGACTCTGCGAGTTTAGAAGCAGCTTTACATAATTCATTACGTCTATCTTGTGTTAAGGGCACTAGAGTTAATCTTATATTTTGTCCTTCGACTTGAGGATTAAAATTCATTCCACAATCTCTAATGGCGTCAGCAGTAGCTTTTACAACAGATTTATCCCAAACATTTACACTTAAAGTTCGCGGATCTAATACTGAAATACTAGCAACTTGATTTATTGGTACAATATTGTTATATGCTTCAACTTTTATATTTTCTAATATGGCAGGATTTGCTCTACCAGTACGAATACTTGATAGATCTTTCTCTAGCGCTAACATTGTAGATTCCATTTTCTCTTTATATTTTAATAATCTATCATCTAATTTCATTATAAATGTAAACCCAACATATTCTTTTATTATTAGTGTAATATGTTATTACATTAAACTCAATGAGAATAAAACATAAATCCACTCTTGTAAAAAATTATTGCAATAATTTTATGTAATTTCCTGATAGTCAAATTACTTTTAATATTTGTTTAACAAATAAACCAATTTTTAAGAAAATTTTAGCAATTTTTTGCTGCTATCACAGAACAATCTTAGCATTATGTTGTTCCTCTTTTTTTACATTGTTCTAATCATTTCTTCGTTTTTTTGTTCGAAACCTTTAGCTAGTTCATGTTCTTTACCATTCTCTAATCCTTTCTATAACCACTCAGCAAATCCTTCTTGTCTGCCATCTTTTCTCTTTACTTATTGCTATTTTATATCTTTATTTTTATCAAAATAAAGTGCACTATCTGTATTTCTTTGATATGTTTGCTCGTTAACACTTCGCTATTTTTATTTAATAATAAAAATTGGCTAATTATTGCTTCGTTATTTTTTTTATAATTTAAAATTACTTAGTAATAAAAAAAATCCTGTGCTATCTGTTGCTATTTAGAAATGATAATTCAAACAGTGATCTTAATTTTGCTGCAGATAGTTATGTTTCTAAA